>JASLSL010000126.1 GCA_030743445.1 Alphaproteobacteria bacterium | reverse complement strand
ATCAGCCGTTGCTTCGGCCAATGCGGATGGGCGCGCACGAAGGCGGAAATCTTGGCGAACGGGATGTTGTGGCCCTTCTGGGTCAGCCGCATCCACAGCAACGCCTTGTGCGGCAGGCCGTCCTGCGCCTGGGCGGCGAGGCGTTCGGCGCGTAGCCAATCGTTCGACCTGGCGGCCGAGAAGGCGCGGGCATAGGCCTTCTTGTCGCTTTCAGAGAGCGTTCCGGCGGTCGCTGCCGCGACGCCCGGCAACGGCGCCAACAGCCCGATCGCGGTCAACAAGAATACGACCCTACGCAACGCGTTCTGGTCCCATGGATGGCTTCATCGGCGGGCATGCTACTTGACCGGGCCGAGTCGCGACAAGCCACGGCTGCGTGAGCCCGCTTGCCGTTCGGGCGGTCTTGGGGCTATGGTTCGGCCAATGCGAGATGCAATTTAGGCAAGCCTACGGGGAGCTTAGCCATGTTCAAGGGTTCGATGACCGCGTTGATCACGCCGTTCAAGAACGGCGGGGTCGACGAGGAAGCCTTCCAGTCGTTCGTCGACTGGCAGATTCAAGAGGGATCTCACGGGGTGGTTCCGGTCGGGACCACCGGCGAGTCGCCGACCCTAAGCCACGACGAGCACAAGCGGGTCGTCGAGCTTTGCATCGAGGCGGCCGACGGCCGGGTGCCGGTAATCGCCGGAACCGGCTCGAACTCGACCGAGGAGGCGATCGACCTGACCAAGCACGCCAAGGCGGCGGGCGCCGACGGGGCGCTCAGCGTGTGCCCCTATTACAACAAGCCTACGCAGGAAGGGCTCTATCTCCACTACAAGGCGATCGCCGAAGCGGCGGACATCCCGATCATCATCTACAACATCCCGGCCCGTTCGGTCGTCGATATGTCGGTCGAGACCATGGCGCGGCTGTCGCAACTGCCGAACATCGTCGGGGTCAAGGACGCGACCTGCGACCTGGCGCGGCCGCTGCAGAGCCGGCTGGCCTCGGCCGACGGGTTCTGCCAGCTTTCGGGCGAGGACGTCACGATCGGCGCGTTTCTGGGCCAGGGCGGCGACGGCTGCATTTCGGTTTCCGCGAACGTGGCGCCGAAATTGTGCTCCGAGCTGCACGAGGCCTGGCAGGCGCGCGACTACGACGGCTTCGCCGAACGGCGCGACCGCCTGGCGCCGCTGCACGACGCGTTGTTCTGCGAAACCAGCCCGGCGCCGGTGAAGTATGCGGCGCACGTGCTCGGCAAGTGCGAACCGAAGTGCCGCCTGCCGATAGCACCGCTCAGCGATGCCGGACAGGAGACGGTGCGCGCCGCGATGGTTCGCGTGGGGCTCGTCAACTGAGCCGATGGCGAAGCAAACCGGGCCCGGACACACGGTGGCGCAGAACCGCCGTGCCCGGCACGACTACTTCATCGACGAGACGCTTGAAGCGGGGCTCATGCTCGAGGGCAGCGAGGTCAAATCGCTGCGCCAGGGCAGCGTCAGCCTGAACGAATCCTGGGCCGGTCCCCGGGATGGCGAGATCTACCTCAACGACTGCTACATCCCGGAGTACAAGCAGGCGGGCCAGCGCAACCACGAGCCGCGCCGGGCGCGGAAGCTGCTGTTGAAGAAACGCGAGATGGCGAAGTTGGTGGCCGCGGTGAAGCGGGACGGTGCGACGCTGGTGCCGCTCAGGCTCTATTTCAACGACCGCGGCATCGCCAAGGTCGAGTTGGCGCTGGCCCACGGCAAGAAGAGGCACGACAAGCGCCAGGCCACCAAGGAACGCGACTGGAAGCGCCAGAAGCAGCGCCTGATGCGCGAACTGGGGTAGAGCCCCGGTTTAGAAACCGCTTAGGTGTCGGGGAAGGGGTCTTCCATGCCCTCGGCCAGAGGCACGTCGAACGCGTTAAGCGTAATACACACGGTCGTGTAATAGGCGATCGTGGCGACCAATTCGACCAGCTGCGTTTCGCCCAGTACGTCGCGCGCGCGGGCATAGGTGTCGTTGCCGACGCGGTGGGTAAATACCAACTCGCGGCTGAAGTCATGGATTACGCGTTCGTCCGGACTGTCGAAGTCCGGCGTTTCGCCCTTGCGCAGGGCCTCGACCACACTTCGGACAGGCCAGCCTTGAGCGCATATGGCGTTTGCGCCGCAAATTCGAACTTGGCCTGGTGGTATTGGCCGACGACGCAGCTTGCGATCTTCTTGAAGTTTTCCGGGCATTCGGTGTTGAAACGCACCGCCGCTCCTAGCGTCTGCGCCGGGCCGCCTAGTCCCGGCGCCTTGATATAGGCGGCGAAAGGCCCGTTAAACCCTAAATATTCGCGCGGCGGGCGGTTTATCTCGTCGTACACCGCGCGTTGTTCCGGGGTTAGGGTCTCTAAGGCCAACGGCGTCAATCGGGATTTTGATGGGGGCATCGGAAATTTCGCCTCGATCTGTTTGCGCTCAGGGGGAGTGCAAATTTGTTTATGGGGAAATTTTTATGGGTTTTATGGGGACACCCCACTAATTGCAAAACTGCATTTAGTGGGGTGTCCCCGAATTAAACGATCAACTCCCGCAGCGCCCGGAACACGTCGTGAAACATCGCTTCGGTCAGGCGGCCGGTGTTGGTGTTGTAGCGCGAGCAATGGTAGCTGTCGGCGAGCACCGGGCCCGGTACCAACTCGTGCAACGCGCCGTGGCCGAACTTCCAGTTCTTCTGTTTCAGGCCCAGGGTTCGCAAGATCGAAGTGTGCGCCACCGTGCCGAGCGCCAGGATCGCCTGCAAGTTCGCCATCGTCGCGATCTCGGCGCCGAGGAACGGCCGGCAGGCGGCGATCTCGGCGCCGACCGGCTTGTTCAACGGCGGCACGCAGCGCACCGCGTTGGTGATTCGACAATCCCGCAGAACCAGCCCGTCGTCCGGCCGCGCGCCGTAGTCGCCGGTCGCGAAGCCGAATTCGGTCAAGGTCGGGTACAACAAGTCGCCCGCATAATCGCCGGTGAACGGGCGCGCCGTCCGGTTCGCCCCCTTCAGTCCCGGGGCGAGGCCGACGATCAGGAGCCGCGCCGAAAGCGGCCCAAAGCTCGGCACCGGGGCGTTGTGAAAGTCCGGGAAGGCCGCACGGTTGGCATGGCGGAACTCGACCAGCCGCGGGCAGAGCGCGCAATCACGTCCTGGGGCGTATCCTGGGGCCGGGCCGGGGCCGTCGGTCGGCATGTCGGCCGGTCAGGCCTCGCGCGCCATCGGGTCGTCGTCGTAATCGTCGTAGGGCTCGTCGTCCTCGGGGTCCTCGTCGGGACCGTGCTGGCGGTCGGCGTGGCTGCGGCTGATCTCGTTGGAGATGTCGGCGAGCTCGATGAAATGGTCGGCCTGGCGGCGCAGTTCGTCGGCCGCCATCGGCGGCGAGGAGCGCACGGTGCTGACCACGCTGATCCTGACACCGCGGCGCTGCACGATCTCGACCAGCCGCCGGAAGTCGCCGTCGCCGGAAAACAGGGCGATGTGATCGAGGAAGCTCGCCATCTCCATCATGTCGACCGCGAGCTCGATATCCATATCGCCCTTGATCTTGCGGCGGCCGTAATTGTCGGTGAACTCCTTGGTCGGCTTGGTCACCATGGTGTAACCGTTGTAGTCGAGCCAATCGACCAGCGGGCGGATCGGCGAATACTCCTGATCCTCGATCAGGGCCGTGTAGTAGAGCGCGCGCACCACGCGGCCCTTCTCGGAGAACAGCTCCAAGAGCCGTTTGTAATCGATGTCGAATCCGAGGGCCCGGGCGGCGGCGTACAAATTTGCGCCATCAATAAAAAGAGCAACGCGTTCGTTTTCTCGAATATCCAGTATCATTGAATAAATCCTTTATAAATCGCGTTAATATCGTCGAGGCACGATTAAGAAGTAAGTACGAAAGAATACAAATCCGTATGCCTCTGTGATTTAATTAGGTCAAGGCCGCGTCTGGCGCAAGAGTAGGGCGCAAGAAAACGCCAGATTTATCGCCCGCGGAGGCGCCGAGATCGGCCGGGTTCGTGAACCGAAAGGCCTTGAAATACCTGTGCTCGCGGCTATATTCACGGCCCTGCAACTCACCCTGATCTGGAGCGAGGATTAAAGATGGCCCGCGTCACCGTTGAAGATTGCGTCGAAAAGGTTTCGAGCCGCTTCGAGCTAGTCATGCTGGCGGCCCAGCGTAGCCGAGACATTTCGGCCGGCTCGGAGATTTCCGTCGAGTGCGACAACGACAAGAACCCGGTCGTCGCCTTGCGCGAGATCGCCGACGAGACGATACCCCTCGACGACCTCAAGGACGAGCTCGTCCAAGGCCTGCAGAAGCATGTCGAAGTCGACGAGCCCGAGGAAGAGGACGCGATGGAGATGATCGCCGCGGCGGCGCTTGCGGGCGAGGGTATGCCGTCGGAAGAAGCTGCACCGGCGAGCGACGAGGAAAAGTCGCCGGACGGCGAGGGCGAGAAGGCATCCGACGAAGACGTGGAGGAACCGGGGGCGGGATGACCGCAGCGTGGCGCCAATTCCCTAGGCGCCGCGCCACCATGGCCGCGGAGTGATGCGGCATGATGCGCCAATACCAACTTGTCGAACTCGTCAGGGGGTACGATCCGGGCGCGGATGAAGACGCCCTGAACCGGGCTTACGTGTTCTCGATGAAGGCGCACGGCAGTCAACAACGCGCCTCCGGCGATTCCTATTTCTCGCATCCGGTTGAAGTCGCCGGCATCCTGTCCGACAAGAAGCTCGATACCGCTTCGATCGTCACCGGCCTACTGCACGACACGGTCGAGGACACGATCGCGACCCTCGAGGACATCGAGGAGCTGTTCGGGCCCGAGATTTCCCGCCTCGTCGACGGCGTCACCAAGCTATCGCGGCTCGAGCTGCAGGGTGACGAGAGCCGTCAGGCGGAGAACTTCCGCAAGCTGCTGCTGGCGATGTCGGAGGACATCCGCGTGCTGCTGGTCAAACTGGCCGACCGGCTGCACAACATGCGCACGCTGGGCTACATCGAGGACGACGAAAAGCGCCGCGCGATCGCCCGCGAGACCATGGACATCTACGCGCCGCTCGCCGAACGCATCGGTATTCGCGACTGGAAGGAAGAGCTCGAAGGGCTCGCCTTCGCCGAGCTCAACCCGGACGCCCGGGCCTCGATCGTCAACCGGCTGGAGTTTCTCCGCGAGCGCGGCGTCGTCGTTGTCGGGCGGGTGCTCGACGAGTTGCGCCAGACGCTTGCCGACGAGGGCCTGGAGGCCGAAGTCTCCGGACGCGAGAAGACGCCATATTCGATCTGGCGCAAGATGCAGCGCCAAAACATCGTCTTCGAGCAGCTCTCCGACATCATGGCGTTCAGGGTCGTCGTCGACTCGGTCGAGGATTGCTACCGCGCGCTCGGCATCATCCACGGCCGCTACCGCGTGATACCGGGGCGGTTCAAGGATTACATCTCGATCGCCAAGCCGAACGGCTACCGTTCGCTCCACACCGGGGTGATGGGACCCGAGAACCAGCGCATCGAAGTCCAAATCCGAAACCGCGAGATGCACGAGATCGCCGAACTTGGCGTCGCCGCCCACTGGCAGTACAAGCAGGAAACCAGGCCGACCGAGGGCACGGAATACCGTTGGCTACGCGAGCTCTTGGAGATCCTGGAGCACACCGCCGGGCCCGAGGAATTCCTCGAGCACACCAAGCTCGAGATGTTCATCGACCAAGTGTTCTGCTTCTCGCCGAAAGGCGATCTCTATGCCCTGCCGCAGGGCGCCACGCCGGTCGATTTCGCCTACGCGGTGCACACCGATATCGGCAACACCTGTGTCGCGGCCAAGATCAACGGCCGGCTGATGCCGCTGCGCACCCGTCTTCGCAATGGCAACCAGGTCGAGATCAGCACCTCGAAGGCGCAGACCCCGTCGCCGACCTGGGAGAGCTTCGTCGTCACCGGCAAGGCGCGGGCCTGCATCCGCCGCTTCGTCCGCAGCCAGGAGGCCGAGCAGTACGCCAACCTCGGACGCGAGATCGTCGAGAAGACCTTCCGCCGCAACGCCTATGAGCTGACCCGCAAGGCGATCCTGGGCGTGTTGAAGAAGTTCGGCCTCGGGTCGCCGGACGAGCTTTACGCCGCGGTCGGTTCGGCGCGACTGACCGGGCGCGACGTGCTGGCAGCGGTCTATCCCGGGGTCAAGGACAAGGAGCGCCAGCAGAAGGTGGTGTCGATCGCCGAGGCGCGCCAGGGCAAGGGCGAGACCGATCACGCGGTGCCGATCACCGGGCTCATTCCCGGCATGGCGGTGCACTTCGCCAGTTGCTGCCATCCGTTGCCCGGCGACCGCATCGTCGGCATCGTCTCGACCGGCAAGGGGGTTACGATCCACACCATCGATTGCGACGCGCTGGAAAGTTTCGCCGACATGCCCGAGCAATGGCTCGACGTCTCGTGGGAGGCGGATCCGCGCTACCCCAGGATGCACGTCGCGCGAATCCACGTCATTCTCGCCAACGAGCCTGGCAGCCTCGGCACGCTTTCGACGGTGATCGGCCGCGACGGCGGCAACATCTCGAACCTCAAGATCACCAATCGTTCGGAAGACTTCTTCGAGATGCAGATCGATATCGAGGTCGCCGACATCAAGCAACTCACCAACATCATCGCCGCGTTGCGCGCCACATCGGTGATCAACGCGGTGGAGCGCGCGCGCGGCTGACGGGGCGCCGGGACGATGTTCAAGCGCCGCACCGCACTGTCGCCGGGCCGACGAATTCGCAACGCGATTTGGCCCGAGATGGGGTTCAAGCGGTCGACCAGCTACCTCTGGCACCGGGTCGCCCGTATTCCGGACAGCTCGTACGCGATCGCGGCGGGGTTCGCCTGCGGCGCCGCGGTTTCGTTCACGCCCTTCGTCGGCCTGCACTTCGTCATCGGCGCGATCATGGCCTGGATCATCCGGGCCAACATCGTCTCCGCCCTGATCGGCACCGCCGTCGGCAATCCTTGGACCTTCCCGTTCATCTGGGTGTGGATCTATAACTCCGGCATGTGGATGGGCGCCGGCGCCGCCCATGGCGACGCGCAGAAGCTCGATTTCGCCGCATTGTTCGCCGGCATGATGGAAGCTGCGTTGCAACTTGATATACCCTACCTGATCGATCAGGTCTGGCCCGTGTTCTGGCCGATGTTGGTCGGCTCGATCCCGACGTTCATCGTCGCTTGGTTCGCTTTCTACTGGCCGTTGAACGGCATGGTCCGGGCCTATCAGCGGCAACGCCGCCGGCGTTTGGAACGGCGCCGGATGGCGCGGAAAGCCCGATTGACCGGCCCGCCGGAAGGAGGCGAGGGATGAGCCGACATCAACGTCTCGGGGTCAACGTCGACCACGTCGCGACGGTGCGCAACGCGCGCGGCACCGACTACCCGGACCCGGTGCGGGCGGCCAGGATCGCCGCCGAGGCCGGTGCCGACGGCATCACCGCGCATCTTCGCGAGGATCGGCGCCACATCCTCGACGACGACATCGAGCGCCTAAAGGCCGAGATCGACCTGCCGCTCAACTTCGAGATGGCGGCGACCCGGGAGATGGTCGAGGTCGCGCTTCGCGTCGGGCCGCACGCCGCTTGCATCGTGCCCGAACGGCGCGAGGAGCTGACCACCGAGGGCGGACTCGACGCCGTCGGCGGGCACAACCGTCTCAAGCCGCTGGTCAGCCAATTGGGCGACGCCGGCATCCGGGTCTCGCTGTTCATCGATCCCGAGGAAGCGCAGCTCGACGCCGCGGTCTCGCTCGGCGCGCCGGTGGTCGAGCTTCACACCGGCACCTATTGCGAGGTCGAGGGCGCGGAACGAGAGCGCGAGCTTGACCGCATCCGCGCCGCCGCCGCCTATTGCGAGAAGGTCGGGCTCGAATGCCACGCCGGGCACGGGCTCAACTTCGACAACGTGTCGCCGGTCGCGGCGATTCCGGGCGTGGTCGAGCTCAATATCGGCCACTTCCTGGTCGGCGAAGCGATCTTCCTCGGCCTCGGCGACGCGGTCCGCGAGATGCGGCGGCTGATGGACGCGGCGCGGCCCGGGGCGCGGGAAGCCATCGAATGATCATCGGCATCGGCAGCGACCTGATCGATATCCGACGGGTCGAGAAGACCCTGGAGCGCTTCCCCGGCCGGTTCGAGGCGCGCTGCTTCACCGCCACGGAACGTGAGAAATCCGACCGCCGAGCCAATCGCGCGGCGAGCTACGCCAAGCGCTTCGCCGCCAAGGAGGCGTGTTCGAAGGCGCTCGGCACCGGCTTCCGGCGCGGCGTCTACTGGCGCGATCTCGGCGTAGTCAACTTGCGCTCGGGCAAGCCGACGATGGACCTGACCGGCGGCGCCAAGGCGCGGCTCGAGGAACTGACCCCCGACGGCATGACGGCCCAGATCGACATCACCCTGACCGATGACTTCCCGCTGGCCCAAGCGCTGGTCATCATCTCCGCGGTGCCGGAGGGCGCAGCCTGAGGGAGCCATCCTGATATGAAGGCCCGATCGCTGAGAATACTGCCGACCCTGTCGCTCAGCGTCGGCCTGTTGATACTCCTCGGCGTTGGCCTGGTGCTCTCCATCCAGTGGACGGCGAGCCAAAGGATTCTGTCCGATCTCGGCGGACGGCTCGTGGTCCGCAACCTCGAAATGGTCGCCCAGGGCATCCGGGGCCACCTCGATCCGGTCCAGGCGCAGGTCGAATATCTCGCCGGCCTGATCGAAGGCGGCGCCTATGATCTCGGCGACAAGCGCGGCCTTGCCGACCTGTTGGTCGGGTCCGTTGCCGCGTCGCCGCAAATCGGGGCTGTGGTGGTAGGTGATATGGAACTGCGCGCCATCCGCATTCGTCGCGCGGCGGCGAGCGGACGCTATGAGATCAGCTATCCCGACTTCGGCCGCAGCGCCCAGCACCGGGTGGCCCTGACCGAGACCGTGAGCCGGAAATCGGGCCATTGGGCCGAGCTGTTCTACAACCCGAAGATTGACACCACGTTCATGAACTACCGGCGCCCACTGCGACGGAACGGCGAGGCGATCGGCGTGATCGCCGCCGCCGTCACGATCAAGGAATTCTCCGGGCTGGCGGCGGAATTGAGCGAAATGTTCGGCAGCACGACCTTCGTCCTCTATGGCCATGGCAAGGTGTTGGCCCACCCGCGCCTCGTCACGAAGTCGTATCCGAGGTCCGCTGCCGAGCCGGCGATTTCCGCCGATCGAATCGGGGACGCCGTGATCGCCGCACTCGACACCGCGGCGCCGTCCACCCTGATCGACGTGTCCGCGTACCCGGGCGCCCGGATCGACAAGTTGGAGGTCGACGGCATCGGGTACTTCGTTCTTCGTCGGCCGCTCCAAGGCTATGGAAAGGTGCCGATCACGATCGCGACATATCGCGCCGCGGCCGAAGTGAACGCGCCGATACGGTTGCTCGTCTGGTCGGGCCTCGCCGGGCTGGTCTTTCTCTTGATCTCGCTGGTGGGGGCGATCTGGCTCAGTCGCCTCATCGCGCGGCCCATTCGCCGCGTCACCGAGGGCGTCGCCAAGGTCGGCGAACTCTCCTTCGCCGAGGTCGAACCGGTCCCGTCGAGCTGGATCAAGGAGGTGAGCGATCTCGCGGCCTCGTTCAACGACATGCTCGGCGGCCTCAAATCCTTCGAAATCTACGTGCCGCGCACGCTGGTACAGCGCTTGATCAAGCGGGAAGGCGGCGCCGAGGTCACTTCCGAGGAGCGCGAACTGACCGTCATGTT
>JASLSL010000125.1 GCA_030743445.1 Alphaproteobacteria bacterium | reverse complement strand
TTATCTTGCCGTCCCGTACGTCCCTGGCCACCAGGGCCGGGTCTCGCTCTTCCGGCGGGCCGTAGCCGCCGCCGCCGGGGGTCGAGAGCTCGACCGTGTCGCCCTTGGAGAGCACGTACTGCTCCTTGGTCCCGACGGTCTCGCCGTTGACCTGGAGCCGGCCGCAGCCGCCGTCCTCGCCGCCGGCGATACCCGGGGCCGGGTACTTGGTGCGCTCGCCGAGGAAGGTCACGACGGTCGGGGTCTCGGAGGTGATCTCGAACAGGATGTCCTGGCCCGCGCCGCCGCGGTGCCTGCCCTCGCCTCCCGAGCCCGGGCGCAGCCGCCGGTGGCGGATATGCAGCGGCGCCAACTGCTCGATCACCTCGGTCGGGGTCGAAGAGATGTTCGAGGGCCAGCTCAGGCAGCTCTGGCCGTCCGAGCGGTGCGTCGCGCCCATGCCGCCGTTGAAGAAGAACAGGTTGGCGAACGAGCGGCCGTTCGGCCTGACCCCGGCCTGGGTGATGCTCCAGAGCGGCGAGCCGGTCCCGGCCGTGATCCGCTCCGGCATCACCTGCGCCAAGGCGCCGAAGATCAACGACGGCACGAAATGGCCGATCAACGCGCGCGAGCCGACCGGCGCCGGGTAGATCGGATTGAGGATCGTGCGCTCGGGCGCCACGGCGCGGATCGGCTTGACCGAACCGTCGTTGTTGGGCAGCTCGGGCGCCACCGCGACCTTGACCGCGTAGGCGGTCATCGCCTGGGTGTAGCACATCGGACAGTTGATCGCGCGGGCGACCTGGGGGCTCGACCCGGTGAAGTCGGCCACGACCTCGTCGCCCTCGATGGTGATCTTGACGTGGAGGTCGATCGGCACGTCGAGCCCGTCGGTCGGCATGACGTTCTCGTAGACCCCGTCGGGCACGGCGCGGATCGCGGCCCGCATCGCGATCTCGGAGCGGCCCTGGATTTCGGAGGCCAGCGCCGCGAGATCGTCGAAGCCGTACTCCGCCATCGCCGCCGCAACCCGGCTCTCCATCAGGTCGAGCGCGGTGAGCTGGGCCCAGAGGTCGCCGATCGTCTCGTCCGGCGTGCGCACGTTTTGGCGCAGGATACGGAACAGGGTCTCGTCGGGCTCGCCCGCCCGGACCGCCTTCATGATCGGGATCTGCAACCCCTCCTCGAACACCTCGCGGGGCTCGGGCGAGCGCACCTTGCCGCCGATGTCGGGCGCGTGCGCGGTCGAGCCGGCGAAGCCGACCAGCTTGCCTGCCACGAAAATCGGCTTGCCGACCGAGATATCCGGCAGGTGCCCGGTGCCCATCCACGGGTCGTTGGTGATCAGGACGTCGCCGGGCTCGAGGTCGTCGGCCGGAATCTCGTTCAGGAAATGCTTCACGGTCGCCGGCAGGGTGCCGATGAAGGACGGGATGCTGTCGGTCGCCTGGACCAGCGAGCGGCCCTCGGCGTCGGTGATGACGCAGGAGAAATCGTGGCTGTCGCGCACCACGGTCGAAAACGAGGTCCTGACCAGCGCCGCCGCCGCTTCGTCGACGATCGAGATCAGGCGCGTCCACAACACCTCCAAGGTGATCGGGTCGAAGGCGCCGACGTTGTGCGTGGCGTTCTCAGGCATCACCCTCACCCTCCCACCGCTTCGCGGCGGGCCCCTCCCTCTCCCATAAACGGGGGAGAGGGGCTTTGCGATCGAGTTCGGCACGGATAACCCTCTCCCGCTCGCCGGAGAGGGTGGCGAGCGAATGCGAGCGGGTGAGGGCTTTAGTTCCTTGTTGCATCACCCCTCCTCCGCCGGCAGGTCGACGATCAAATTGCCGTCGTCGTCGGCCGCGACCGTGGCGCCGGGTCCGACGATCAGGGTCGACTCCGCCTCCTCGATCACCGCCGGCCCCTCGAACGCCGCCCCCGGGCCGAGTGTCGCGCGGTCGTAGACCGCGGTCTCGACATAGTCCTTGGCCTCGGGGAAGTACACCGGGCGAGTATTCTTCGGCTCGACATCCGATCTGCCACCGGCGGCACGACCGACCCCGGCGCCGCCCGACACCTCGGCGACCAGCGAGACCCGGATGTTGATGATCTCGGGCTCGACGTCGGGCGGCGGCCGGCCGAAGGTCTCGCGGTAGCAGTCCTCGAAGGCTTCCCGCAGGGCGTCGGCCGAGCTCGCATCGTAGGGTCCGGGCGGCAGCTCGACGACGATCTCGAAGCCCTGGCCGACGAAGCGCATGTCCGCCAAACGGGTCCGCGCCGCGGCATCCGGATCGAAGCCGGTCTCCCCGATCACGCCGGCGGCGTCCACTTCGAGCGCCAGGTAGGCGGCCTCGAGCCCGGCCCAATCCATCGCGCTGAAGCTGCTGGCGACGGTCGCGGTGCGGTCGATCCGGGCCGGCGCGATCAGCAGGCCCAGTGCCGAGGCGACCCCGGCCCCGGCCGGGCAGATCAGCCGCTTGAGGCCGAGCTTGCGCGCGACATAGTAGGCATGCACCGGGCCGGCACCCCCGGTCGCCAACAGCGTGAATTCGCGCGGGTCCTTGCCCATCTCGGCGATGTGGATGCGCGCCGCGCTCGCCATGTTTTCGTTGACCACGTCGTGGACGCCCCAGGCGATCTCGGTCGGGCTCATTCCCAGCGCCTCGGCGAGCGGCCGCATCGCCGCCTCCGCCGCCGCCCGGTCGATCTTCATCGAGCCGCCGGCGAAATAGTCGGCGTTGAGGTAGCCGAGCAACAAATCCGCGTCGGTCACCGTCGGCGCCTCGCCGCCCTGGCCATAGCACACCGGCCCTGGCGTGGCGCCGGCGCTCTCGGGGCCGACCTTGAGGAGCCCCATCACGTCGACATGGGCGATGCTGCCGCCGCCGGCGCCGATCTCGATCAGCTCGATGGTCGAGATATTGATCGGCAGGCCGCTGCCCTCGATGAAGCGCTTTTCGCGCGCCGCCTCGAAGCTGTAGGCGACGTGCGGCTCGCCGTCCTCGACCAAGGCGAGCTTCGCGGTCGTCCCGCCCATGTCGAAAGCGAGCACGTTGTTCTCGCCGACCTTGCGGCCGTGATAGGCGGCGATCAGGGCGCCCGCCGCGGGCCCGGATTCGAGTAGCAGCACCGGCCGCGCCGTGGCCTCGGCGACATGGGTCAGCCCGCCGTTCGAGAGCATCATGAAGAACGGCGCGTCGAAGCCGAGGGCCGCGGCCTCGCCGACCAACCGGTCGAGATAGCCCTGGGCCAGCGGTTTGACATAGGCGTTGGCCGCGGTCGTCGAGGCGCGCTCGTACTCGCGGATTTCCGGCGAGACCTGGTGCGAGGCCGAGAGGAACATGCCCGGATGCGCCTTGGCGATCGCCGCCAGCGCCGCGTCCTCGTGCGCCGGGTTGGCGTAGGAATGCAGGAACACGATGGCCATGGACTCGACCCCGGCCCCGGCCAGCTCGTCGACGGCCTCCAGCAGCGCCGCCTCGTCGAGCGGCCGGATCACGGCGCCATCGGGCCCGACCCGCTCCGGTGCCTCGGCACGCAGCTCGCGCGGCACCAGGGGCGGCGGCTTGGCGATGAAGACGTCATAGAGCTCGTATTTGCGCTCGCGGCCGATCTCCAAATTGTCGCGGAAGCCCTCGGTGGTGACGAGCCCGGTCTTGGCCCCCTTGCGCTCGATCAGCGCGTTGGAAAACAGCGTCGTCGCGTGGACCGTGCGGTAGAAGTCGCCGGTCGAGAGCCCATCGGCCTTAAGCAAGGCGTCGACCCCGTCGAGCATGCCCCGGGCCGGGTCGTCGGGCGTCGTCAGCACCTTGGCCTTGACCAAGCGACCGGTTTCCTGGTCGTAAGCCACCACGTCGGTGAAGGTGCCGCCGATATCGATGCCGAGTGAGTGGGTCGCCGCCAAGGGTGCCTCCGAAATTCCGTGGACGCAGGACTGTGCCAACCGCGCCGGGGCGCTTCAAGGCCGAACTTGTCCCATGTCGGGGGCAATTTGCTATCTTGGGCCCGGCAACGGGGAGAGATCATATGACCATCGGCACCGACAAATTGCTCGTCGAGAGGACGGACGGGATCGGCTGGCTTATTTTCAACCAACCGGATAAGCGCAACGCGATCAGCTTCGAGATGTGGCAGCACCTGCCGGCGGCGATGGCCGAGCTCGAAGGCGACTTGGCGGTCCGGGTGATCGTCGTCCGGGGGGCCGGCGACAAAGCGTTCTCGGCCGGCGCCGATATCTCGGAGTTCGGCGAGCGCCGCAGCACGGCGCAAGACCGCGAGCTATACGAGGAAATGGAGAACGCGGCCGTGGCCGCATTGACCGGCGGCGACAAGCTGACCATCGCGATGATCGACGGGGTCTGCGTCGGCGGCGGCGCCGAGATGGCGATGGACTGCGACATACTGATCGCCGCCGACCGCGCGCGCTTCGCGGTCACGCCGGCGCGGCTCGGCATCGGCTACCGGCACCAGGACGTGGAACGGCTGGTCCGCCATGTCGGCCCGAAATTCGCGAAGGAAATCCTCGCCTCGGGCCGGTTCTTCACGGCCGCGGAGGCCTTGGCGATCGGCTGGATCAACCACGTGGTGCCGGCCGCCGAGCTCGAGGCCTTCGTTGGTGAATACGCCCGCGGCATCGCGGCGAACGCGCCGCTGTCGGTCCGCGCCGCCAAGCTGGTGGTCAACGAGTTGGTCAAGCCGCCCGAGGAGCGCGACTACGACCTTTGCAAACAAGTCGTCGACGACTGCTACGAGAGCCAGGACTATATCGAGGGCCAGGCGGCCTTCGCCGAGAAGCGCCCGCCCGACTTCAAGGGTGTCTGAACCGCCGCGACGCGATAGAATGGGGCCAACGCGTCAACCAACGAGCCCAGAGGAGTGAGCCCGTGATCGTCGAACAGGTCTGGACCGACAACGCCTATCGCAACTTCAACTACCTGATCGTCTGCCCGGACACCGGCGAGGCTATGGCAATCGACCCGCTGGACCACAAGAAGTGCCTGGCGGCGGCCGAGAAGAACGGCTGGCAGATCACCCAAATCCTCAACACCCACGAGCACGGCGACCACACCGGCGGCAACGAGGCGATGGTCAAGGCGACCGGCGCCAAGCTGCTGGCCCACGCCAACGCCAAGGACAAGATCCCGGGCATCGACGTCGGCCTCGCGGCGGGCGACGTGGTCAAGATCGGCAGCTCGGTCGAGCTCGAATCCCTCGACACCCCGGGCCACACCATGAGCCATGTCTGCCTGCTGTCGCACACCGACCAGCCGGCGCTGTTTTGCGGCGATACGCTGTTCAACGCGGGTGCGGGCAACTGCCACGGCGGCGGCCATCCGGTCGAGCTCTACCAGACCTTCTCGACCCAACTCGCCTCCTTGCTGGACGAGACGCTGATCTATCCGGGCCACGACTACATCGCCAACAATTTGGAATTCACCCTCGACCGCGAGCCCGACAACGCGCGCGCACCGGCGCTCTTGAAGGAGATCGCGACCCAGGACACCAACAAGGCATTGGTCTCGACCCTGGCGCTCGAGAAGGAGATCAACACCTTCTTCCGCCTGCACAACCCGACGGTGATCGCCAGGCTGCGCGAGAAGTACTCCGACCTCTCCGACGACCCGGACCCGCAAGAGGTGTTCCTCAAGCTGCGCGAGTTGCGCAACGACTGGTAGGAGTCCCAATTCGAATCGTCATTCCGGGGCGCGCAACGCGCGAACCCGGAATCCATGCCTGAGATTTACCGACAGGTACTTTGCCGCTGGGTAACGCTCAGGCATGGATTCCCGCTTTCGCGGGAATGACGAGAGGGAAAGCGGGAACGGCTTGTAATTCCATTTTCGTCATCCCGGGCGAGCCCGCATGGCGGGCGAGACCCGGGACCCAGTCCGCTTGCCTAACGCGTTGACTGAGCCGGTTCGTGTGTTTTCCGGAATGGGTCCCGGATCGTCCCCCGCGTTCGCGGGAGCCGTCCGGGATGACGGGTTATGAGTTTACCGCCCGCCAGACGCGCTCCGCCGTCAGCGGCATGTCGATGTGGCGGACGCCGAACTCGGCGAGCGCATGGACCACCGCGTTGACGATCGCCGGCGGCGCCGTGACGGTGCCGGACTCGCCCGCCCCCTTGACCCCGAGCGGGTTCTTCTTGGTCGGCGCGTCCTCGAAGAACGAGATGCGGAATTCGGACGGCGCGTGGCGCGCCCTCGGCACCCCGTAGTCCATATAGGACCCGGTCAAAAGCTGCCCGGTCTCGTCGTAGATAATTTCCTCGAGCAACGCCTGGCCGAAGCCCTGGACCGCGCCGCCGACGATCTGGCCGTCCGCGGTCACCGGATTGAGAATCCGGCCGAAATCGTCGACCCCGACATAGGCCGTTATATCGACCTTGCCGGTCTCGGGGTCGACCTCGACCTCGGCGATGTGGCAGCCGTTCGGATAGGTGACGCCATTGCGCTCATGGGTGACGCCGGAATCCAGCGACGAAGCGTCGCCGCCCTCGCCGCCATCTGGGAACGACTCCTCAATGACCGCCCCGATATCGACCGCGCGGTCGGTGCCGGCGACGACGAAGCGCCCCGCGTCGAACTCGATGTCGGCCGCCGCCGCCTCCAACAGCCGGCCGGCAACCTCCTTGCCCTTCTCGACCGCCTCGCCGATCGCCCGCACCGTGGCGACACCGCCGGACTCCATCGAGCGCGAGCCGCCATAGCCGCCGCCGGTCGGGGTGAAGCTGGTGTCGCCGAACCGGACCGCGACCTTGTCATAAGGCACGCCCAGCATCTCGCCGACGATCTGCGGGTAGACGGTCTCGTGGCCCTGGCCATGGCTCAAGGTGCCGACCGAGAGGGTCACGGCGCCGCCTCTCTCGAAGGCCAAGGAAGCGTGGTCGACCGGGCCGCCGCCGGTGCATTGCTGATGCAGGCAGACGCCGATGCCACGGCGCAGCCCTTTGGCGAGCGAGGTTTCCGCTCGCGCCTCGAAGCCCTTCCAATCCGCCGCCTCGAGCCCCAGCTCCAAGACCCGTTCCAGGTCGCCGCTGTCGATCTCGTGCCCGACCCGGTTGCGATAGGGCAGGTCCCGGTGGCGGATAAGGTTGCGCCGGCGCAGCTCGACCGGGTCGATGCCGAGCTCGGCGGCGGCGAGGTCGACGATGCGCTCGATCTGATAACACGCCTCGGGCCGCCCCGCCCCGCGATAGGAGGCAAGCGGCGTGCAGTTGGTGAAGGCGGTGCGCACGCGGGTATAGAGGGCGGGGATGCGGTAGGCCCCGCCGAGGGTGCGCGCGGTCAGCATGGTCGGCGTCATCGGCCCGGATGTGGAAAGCTGCGCCCCGACATTGGCGTCGGTCAGCGCGCGGTAGGCGAGGAAATTACCATCCGCGTCGAGTGCCAGCTCGACCCTGGTTTTCTGGTCGCGCGAGTGATGGTCGGTCAGGAACGCCTCGCCGCGGCTGCCAATCCACTTGACCGGCCGGCCGATGACTTTGGCCGCGAACAACACCAGGACCAACTCCGGATAGACCTGGTTCTTGGGCCCGAATCCGCCGCCGACGTCTTCGGAGATCACCCGTATGTCGTCGGCCGAAACGCCGAATACGTCCGCCGCCAACGCATCGCGGATCGGATGAACCGCGCCGATGGCGCCGCGCAGGACGTAGGTTTTGGCTTCCGCAAGGTATTCGCCGATGGCGCCACGGGTCTCCATGGCACTCGGCGCGATGCGGTTGTTGGTGAGGTCGAGCGCGACCACGCGCGCCGCGCGCTCGAAGATCGCATCGACCGCGTCCTCTTCGTCCCCGGCCCAGTAATCGACGCAGAGATTGCCCGGCGCCTCGTCCCAGAGCTGCGGCGCGCCCTCGGCGAGCGCCTCGGTCGGATCGGTGACGCTGGGCAGGGGCTCGTAGTCGACCTCGACCGTGTCGGCCGCGTCGGCCGCCTGCTCGACGGTCTCTGCGACGATCAAGGCCACCGGGTCGCCGACATAGCGCACCCGGTCGCGCGCCAGCACCGGGCGAAGCGGCTTCGCCATGTCCGAGCCATCGCGGTTCTGCAGCGTCACCGGGATCGGGATGTCCTTGATTCCCACCGCATCGAGATCGGCGGCGGTGACGATGGCCATGACGCCCGGCATCGTCGCCGCCGCGCCCGTTTCGACCGAGCGGACGTTCGCGTGCGCATGGGGCGAGCGCAGCACATGGGCGTGCACCCCGCCCTCGGGCATCACGTCGTCGATGAAGCGGCCGCTCCCGGTGAGGTAGCGCTTGTCCTCCCGGCGCTTGACCGGCTTGCCGATGGCGAATTCGATCATGGGGTTATTTTCCGATGTCATTCCGGGGCGCGCAACGGGGGAGGCCGGAATCCATGCCTGGGAGACCCGGACAGCACCACCGCTCAGGCATGGATTCCCGCTTTCGCGGGAATGACGAACGGAGAAGCGAGAGCGCAAAATACGGGGACACGATGGCGATAGGTATTGCCGATCGGCAATAATTTAATCGTATCGTGTCCCCGTATTTTACTTACGCTCGGCCGGCGCGCGCGAGTATCGCGTGGAGCAGCACCTCGGCCCCGGCGGCGAGGTCCTCAGGCTTGGCGTTCTCGGCCTCGTTGTGGCTGACGCCCTTCTCGCAGGGCACGAAGATCATCCCCGCTGGGCAGACGTGTGACAGGTTGATCGCGTCGTGCCCGGCGCCGGAATAGATGTCGCGGCAGGAAATCCCGCGCGCCGCCGCGGCGTCGCGGATGGTCTGGACGCAGCCGGGATCGAACACGACGGAATCCCGGTGGCTGGTCTGCTCGATTTCGAGCTCGAGCCCGCGGTCCTCGGCGATCGTCTCGCAGGCGGCACGCATCGCCGCCCCGGCGCTCGCCAGGATGTCGTTGTCCGGGTGGCGGCTGTCGATCGAGAACGTGACTTGGCCCGGAATGGTGTTGCGCGAATTGGGCCGGACCCGAAGGTGCCCGACGGTGATCACCGGGTGCGGGTCGAAATCCATGGCCACATTGACCACCGCGTCGATCATCCGCGCCGACCCGTGCATCGCATCGCGGCGCAGCGCCATCGGCAGGGTGCCCGCATGGCCCTCCTCACCGGTGACCGTAACCCAGTAGCCGGTCGAGGCCTGCGCCCCCTCGACCGCGCCGACCTGGATGCCCTCGTTCTCGAGGATCGGCCCCTGCTCGATATGGATCTCGAAGAAACAGTCGATCGGGAACCCGCCCACGGGCTTGGGCCCGGCATAGCCGATGCGCTCGAGCTCGCCCCTGACCGTGTTGCCATGGGCATCGGTCAGCGCCAGCGTGTTGTCGAGCGCCCGGCGCCCGGCGAAGACGTTGGAGCCGAGGCAGCCGGCGCCGAACCTGGCGCCCTCCTCGTCGGTCCAGTCGACGACCTCGATCGGCAGGCGGGTCGCGATGCCGGCGTCGTTCAGCGCCCGCACCACCTCCAGCCCGGCGAGCACGCCATAGATGCCGTCGAAAGGGCCGCCGAGCGGCTGGGTGTCGAGATGGCTGCCGGTCATCACCGGCGGGTGCCCCGGGTCCTCGCCCTCGCGCCGGGCGAAAATGTTGCCGATGCCGTCGACGCGGACCGCGCACCCCGCCTCCTCGGCCCAGCGCCGGAACAGATGGCGGGCCTCGCGGTCGAAGTCGGTCAGCGCCAGGCGCGCGGTCCCGCCGCCGGGCGACGGGCCGATCTCGGCCATCGCCATGTGGCCGTCCCAGAGACGCCGGGAGTCGATCTTGGGCTCGGTCATCCGGCGATCTTAACCCGCGAGATGCTCCACGGTTACCCGCTTCGCTCCTTGCAACCGTATTTCCCGGAATTGCCGACCTGCTTGGTGGTGTAGTAGCCGCCGGTGCAGGCGCCGAAATGAATCGTCCCGCCGCTCGGCAACGAGTACGGGTTTTGGTAGGAGCCGCCCGGCTTCAGCACGTGATGCTTTTGGAAATACTTACCGTCGCGCCCACAGACGCCGCGGCGATAGGGCTTCCCCTCGACGTCGTGACACCAAATGACCTCGATCTTCCGGTTGCACGTGTTGACCAACTTCTGGCCCTTTTTCCCGACCCCGATGCGAACGCACTCCTTGGCGTCCCCGGCGGCGGCCGGCGAGGACGCAAGAATAGCAAGGCCGAGGATCAGGGCGGCAGAGGCGCGTGAAACATTTCGCACGGGGTCGATTTCCTTCGGGTCGGATGCGCGGACGATAATTTCTCCGCGGACGATACAGCATTTCCCTCGTTTGGCCGAACGGTCTTGGAATACGCGATAAACTGAATTTGATTGGGCAAAATCACCGCGCAAGTATTACAGTCAACGAGCTAGTGGGGAGCTGGCGACAAACGCGACGGGGCGGCGGCCACTTCCGCGCATTACGGCTCGACCGCATTCGGGACACCGATCCTTCATATGATCGGCCGGGGAGAAAATTTATGAGCACCAAGTACGACACTCTGATCATGGGCGCGTCCTACGGCTCGCTGCTGGCGATCAAACTCCTGCTTGCGGGCCATTCGGTAAAGCTCGTGTGCCTGCCCGACGAGGCGGAGCTGTTCAACAAGGACGGCGCCCGGGTGCGCATGCCGGTCAAGGGTCGCGACGACCTGGTCGAGATCGATTCCCGCGACCTGCCGGGCCGCCTGTCGGCTGCCGGTCCCGGCGACGTCGATCCCGGCGAGTACGATTTGGTTGCATTGGCCATGCAGGAGCCGCAGTACCGCTCGCCCGGCGTGCGCGAGTTGTTGGACGCGGTGGCCAAATCCGGGAAGCCTTGCATGTCGATCATGAACATGCCGCCGCTGCCCTACCTGGCGCGCATTCTGGGCCTCGATACCGCCGCGCTGACGCATTGCTATACGGACCCCACGGTCTGGGCCAATTTCGATCCGGCGAATATCACGCTGTGCAGCCCGGACCCGCAGGCCTTTCGCCCGCCGGAGGAGCCGACCAACGTGCTGCAGGTCGCCCTGCCGACCAACTTCAAGGCCGCCCGGTTCGAGGGGGAAGAGCACACCGCGATCCTGCGCCAGATGCAGGCCGATATCGAAGCGATCCGTTTCGATACCGGCGACGGCGAGGTCGAGCTGCCGGTCAAGCTCAAGGTCCACGACTCGGTCTTCGTCCCGCTGGCCAAGTGGAGCATGCTGCTGACCGGCAATTATCGCTGCGTGCAGCAGGACGAGATGCGACCGATCAAAGAGGCCGTGCACAGCGACCTCGAGCTGTCGCGCACGGTCTACAACTGGGTCTGCGAAGTGGTCCGCGCGATGGGCGCCGACGCGGCGGATGAAGTGCCATTCGAGAAATACGCGAGCGCGGCGAACGGCCTTTTGAAGCCGTCTTCGGCGGCGCGCGCTCTGGCGGCCGGCGTGCCGAATATAGAGCGGGCCGACTGTCTGGTGAGGACCATCGCGGCGCAGAAAGGCATGCAGCTCGATACCGTCGACGCGACGGTCGCCATGGTCGACTCCTGGCTGGAG
>JASLSL010000124.1 GCA_030743445.1 Alphaproteobacteria bacterium | reverse complement strand
GAGGCCTTCGCCGCCATGGCCGAGCAGGAGGGCCGATCGCGCGAGGAGGAGATCGAACTCGACGCGGCGCTGACCTGGAGCGGCGAGGAGGTCCTGCGCGAGCGCGACTTCGAGAAGATGACCGCGGACGAGGTCGAGGCGGCGAAGCAGGCGATCGAGCGCATGCGCCTGCCGATCATGGAGGTCAGGACCCGTCGCTTCCGTCCCGACCCGTCGGGGGCCCGGGCCGACATGCGGGCGACGCTGCGGGCGGCGCTCAGAAGCGGCAGCGACATCATTCCGCTGCGCAAGCGCAGCAAACGCACGCGCCACCCGCCGCTCGTCGTGCTGTGCGACATCTCGGGGTCGATGGAACGCTATGCGCGCATGCTTTTGCATTTCCTCCACGCGGTGACCAACGACCGCGACCGGGTCCACACCTTCCTGTTCGGCACGCGCCTGACCAACGTCACGCGCTACCTGCGCTACCGCGACATCGACGTGGCCCTGGAGAAGGTCGCCGAAGCGGTGGTCGACTGGTCCGGCGGCACCCGGATCGGGCAGTGCCTGCACGAGTTCAACCGCGACTGGTCGCGCCGGGTGCTGACACAAGGTGCCGTTGCGTTGCTGATCTCGGACGGGCTCGATCGCGACGGCGGCGCCGGCCTCGAGCGCGAGATGGACCGGCTGCACCGCTCGTGCCGCCGGCTGATCTGGCTCAACCCGCTGCTGCGCTACGAGGAATTCGAGCCGAAATCGCTTGGCATCCGGGCGATCATGCCCCATGTGGACGATTTCCGGCCGATCCACAGTCTGGAGAGCCTGGAGCAGTTGACCGAAGTCCTGAGCGTCGAGGGGGTACGGCGCCACCCGGGGATGGCGAAATGGCGGGAGATGGCGGCATGAGCGAAAAACCCTACGAGGCGATCGCCGAGCACGAAAACATCCTTGAGATGGCCGCCCAATGGCGCGCCGAGGGCCGCCAGGTTGCGATCGCCACCGTGGTCAGCACCTGGGGCTCCTCCCCTCGCCCGGTCGGCAGTCAGCTCGTCGTCGACGGCGAGCAATCGATGATCGGCTCGGTCTCCGGCGGCTGCATCGAGGGCGCGGTGGTGCACGAGGCGATGGCCGCGATCGAGGACGGCGAACCGCGGCTGCTGCATTTCGGCGTCACCGACGAGCAGGCCTGGGAGGTCGGCCTCGCCTGCGGCGGCGAGGTCGAGGTCTTCGTCGAGAAGCTGGACTGAGCGGAGACGGCGAGCCGTGACGCACCAACGGATCAGGACCTACAACCGTTATCGCGACAAGGGCGAAGGGCCCGACATCGGCTTCTGCGCCGCCGTCAGGGCCAACGACACGATCTATCTACGCGGCCTGACCGGACTCGACCTCGACGACAATATCGTCGGCGAGGGCGATCCCGCGGCCCAGGCCGACAACGCGATGAAATGCGCGAAGATCCTGCTCGAGGAGGCCGGCAGCAGGCTCGAGGACATCGTCAAGGTCACGATCTACACCACCAAGCGCGAATACCGCGAGCCGGTCTACCAGGCAATCGGCAAATGGATCAAGGGCGTCCATCCGGCCTCGACCGGGTTGATCGTCGACGGGCTCGGCCGCCCGGAATTCCTGATGGAAATCGACATCGTCGCGGTGATCCCGCAGGACGACGGCTGAGGCGATGAACAGCGCCCTCCTCGATACCTTGCTCGAAGCTAAGACGGCCAAAAGGCCGACGGCCTTGGTCACCGACCTCGAGGGCGGGGCGCAGGCGCTGGTGATCGACGGCGCCGAGCACGGCGAACTCGCCCTCGACGATCAGGTGCGCGGCGGCATCGAGCGCGCGCTTCGGCGCGACAAGGGCGAGACCGTGGAATCCGCGGGCAAGCGCCTCTTCATCCAACCCTTCGCGCCGCCGAAGCGGATGATCCTGGTCGGCGCCGTCCATATCGCGCAGTCGCTGGCGCCGATGGCAAAGCTGACCGGCTACGACGTGGTGATCGTCGACCCGCGCCAGGCCTTCACCAGCCGGGAGCGGTTCCCGGGTGCGGCACTGAACCACGACTGGCCCGACGACGCCTTGACCGCGCTGGCACCGGACCGGCGGACGGCGGTCGTGACCCTGACCCACGACCCGAAGCTCGACGACCCGGCGCTCAGCGTCGCCTTGCGCTCGGACGCATTCTATATCGGGGCCTTGGGCAGCACGCGGACCCACGGAAGGCGGCTCGAACGGCTTAGAGAAGCGGGCTTCGGCGACAACGACTTCGCCCGCATCCACGGTCCCATCGGACTCGATATCGGCGCCGTCTCGCCGGCCGAGATCGCGATCTCGATCATGGGCGAGGTGACCCGGACCCTGCACGCGCCGGCGGAGGACGGGAAATGAAATTCGGCGAGATCCCCGTCGCCGAGGCCGCGGGCGCCATTCTGGCGCACAGCCAGCATGTCGGCGACACCCGGTTCAAGAAGGGCCGCACACTGACGGCCGACGACGTCGCGGCGCTGGCGGCGGCCGGCATCGCAACCGTGGTGGCGGCGCAGCTCGAGCCGGGCGACATCGGCGAGGACCAAGCGGCCGACCGCCTCGCCACTGCGGCGGCGGCCGACGGCTCGCTCACCGCCTCGGTCGCATCGACCGGCCGGGTCAATCTCTACGCCGCCGAGCACGGCCTGGTCGCCTTCGATCCGGCGCGCCTCGATGAGCTCAATCTGGTCGACGAGGCGATCGCTATTGCAACCCTGCCCGCCTATACCGCCGTCGAGGCGAAGCAGATGGTGGCGACGATCAAGATCATCCCCTTCGCGGTGCCGGGCGAAGTGGTCGATATCTGCACCGGAATTGCCGCCGAAGCGGGCGGCCTGATCCGCGTGGCGCCCTTCCGGCCGCACAAGGTCGGCCTGATACAGACCCGGCTTTCCGGCACCAAGGAAAGCGTGCTCGACAAGGGGCGCGAGGTGACCGCGGCGCGGGTCGGCGAGCTCGACGGGGAGTTGATCGCCGAGCGGCGCTGCGCCCACGACGAAGCCACCTTAGCCGCGGTTATCGGCGAATTGGAGGACGAAGGTTGCGAGGTGATCCTGGTCCTCGGGGCGTCGGCGATCACCGACCGGCGCGATGTGGTGCCGGCGGCGGTGGAGCGCGCCGGCGGAACCCTGATCCATCTCGGCATGCCAGTCGATCCCGGCAATTTGACCCTGCTGGCGCGCTCCGAGAGGGCGCAGATCGTCGGCCTGCCGGGCTCGGCCCGCTCACCGCGCCTCCATGGTTGCGACTGGGTGCTGCAACGGCTCGCCGCCGGCCTGCCGCCGACCTCGCAAGACATCATGACCATGGGCGCGGGCGGGCTCCTCAAGGAGATCCCCGCCCGTCCGCTACCGCGTGCCGCCGCCGCGGCCGCGGCCGAGCCGAGGCACGCCGAGCCGCGGATCGCCGCCCTGATCCTCGCCGCCGGTCAATCCCGGCGCATGGGCCGGATCAACAAGCTGTTGGAGGACATCGACGGCGCCCCGATGGTCGCGCGTGCCGTCGACGCGGTGATTTCTTCAAGAACCGCCCCCGTATTCGTCGTCGTCGGTCACGAAGCCGACCGGGTGCGCGGGGCGCTCGCCGGACGCGACGTTGTTTTCGTCGACAATCCGGCTTATGCGGAGGGGCTTTCGACCTCGCTCAAGCACGGCGTCGCCGCCCTACCCGAGGACGCGGACGGGGTGCTGGTCTGCCTCGGCGACATGCCGCGGATCGCCGCGGCCGAGATCGACGCCCTGATCGATGCCTTCGACCCGATCGTGGGGCGCTCGATCTGCGTTCCCACATTCGATGGCAAGCGCGGCAATCCGGTCCTGCTCGGCCACCGGTTTTTCGCGGAAATACAGGAGATTTCGGGTGATGTCGGCGCCCGGCAGTTGATCGGCGCCTATCCCGACCTGATCGTCGAGGTGGCGATGGACGGCGACGGCGTCCTGGTCGACATCGACACCCCGCAGGCGTTGAAAAAGGCTAGAGTTTAGCCCCCCACACCCAACCGCTACGCGGGTCCCTCCCACACCCACGAGGGGAGAGGGTTATTGGAGCGAGGCACGAGATAGGGCCCCTCTCCCCTTGTGGGAGAGGGGTTTGGGGTGAGGGGGCAGCTTCGTTCGGTTGAAAGTTTGTGCCGCCGACCCTCAGGGTTTTCCCATCCGCCGGTCGAGGAACTCGATCACGATCCGGGCCAGACCGAATTCGTGTAAATCGTTGTGTCCGGCGGCGCTCGGGAATTTGCCTTCCTTCGGCTCGGGCGCCAATTCGAACAGTCTGCGGCCGAACTTGGTCGGCACGATGCCGTCGCGCGCGCCATGCACCACCAGGATCGGCGCCTCGACCTTGCCGATCATCGCCGCGATATCGAATTTGTCCCACAGCAGCCATTTCGCCGGCATGTACCAGTAGTGGCTCTGCGCCACCTCGGCGATGCTGGTGAACGGCGCCTCGAGCACCACCGCGCCGACCTTGCGTTCGATCGCGACCTTGACCGCGGGACCGGAGCCGATCGATTCGCCGTAAACCACCAATTGGCGGTCCGGAACACCCTTGGCGGCGACGAACGCGGCGGCGGCACGGGCATCGGCGTAAAGCCCCTCCTCGCTCGGCGAGCCCCCGGCCCCGGCATTGTAGCGGTAGCCGGCCAGCAACACCCCGTAGCCCGCATCGAGATAGGGCCGGATCTTTCCCGCCCGGTAGCCGAGATGGCCCGCATTGCCGTGAAAATACAACATGACCGGCTTGTCGGGCGCCGCCGGCGCGCGCCACCAGGCGAGCAGGCGATATCCGTCCGGGGTCTCGATCCGCTCGGCCGACATGTCGCCGACGCCGAACTCCGCCGGAACCGGTTCTTCATCGCTCGGGAAGTACATCAGGTTGCGCTGGGCGACGAACAGCACCCCGGTCAAACCGGCATAAATCGCCAAAGCCCAGGCGATGATTCCCACCATCACGGGTCCTCCGCTATCACCCTCGGGGCGACCGCACGGCCCGAGACGAT
>JASLSL010000123.1 GCA_030743445.1 Alphaproteobacteria bacterium | reverse complement strand
AGGCGGAGGCGGTGCGCGACGCGGTCGGCCCGGTCGAGACCCTGCTGGTCGCCGATGCCATGACCGGCCAGGACGCGGTCAACGTCGCCGCTAGCTTCAACCGGCGAATCGGCCTGACCGGCATCATCCTGACCCGCGTCGACGGCGACGCCCGCGGTGGCGCTGCGCTTTCGATGCGCGCGGTCACCGGTTGCCCGATCAAGCTGATCGGCGTCGGCGAGAAGCTCGACGCGCTCGAGGCCTTCCATCCGGACCGCATGGCCGGGCGCATCCTCGGCATGGGCGACGTGGTCGGCCTGGTCGAGAAGGTCCAGGAGGCGGTCGAGGCGGAGGACGCCGAGAAGCTCGCGGCCAAGATGAAAAAGGGCGCGATGGACATGAACGACCTCGCGTCCCAGCTCCGCCAGCTGCGCAAGATGGGCGGCCTCGGCGACATCATGAAAATGCTGCCGGGTGTCGGCAAGATGCAGCAGCAACTCGCCAACGCGAATATCGACGAGACGGCGATCCTGCATCAGGAGGCGATCATCCAGTCGATGACGCCCTCGGAGCGCGAACGGCCGAAGATCATCCAGGCCTCGCGCAAGCGGCGCATCGCGGCCGGTTCCGGGACCTCGGTGCAGGAGGTCAACAAGCTGCTCAAGCAATGCACGACGATGAACAAGATGATGAAGAAGATGGGCAAACTCGGCCAAAAGGGCCTGATGCGACATGGCCTGCCGGGCCTGCCGCCGCGCATGTGAGCTGACGTCGCCGCGCGCGGATAGCGAAATTCGGGAAGACCAGGAGAGACGAGAAGATGACTGAGACAACGGGAGATATCGGCTGATATGGCTTTGAAAATCCGTTTGGCTCGTGGCGGTGCGAAAAAGCGTCCGTTCTACCGGATCGTGGTAGCGGATTCGCGCATGCCCCGCGACGGCCGTTTCATCGAGCGGGTCGGCACCTACAATCCGATGTTGGCCAAGGACGATCCGGATCGCGTCAAGCTCAACACCGATCGCATCCAGCACTGGATCTCGGTCGGCGCCCGGCCTAGCGACAGGGTCGCCCGGTTCCTCGGGCGCGCCGAGATCCTGCCGGTGCCGGCGATCCCTGAGCAGACCAAGAAAAACCTGCCGCGCAAGAAGACCGTGGAGCGCATCGCGGCGGCCGAGGAAGCGGCCAAGGCCGCGGCCGCGGCTCCTGCCGAAGCCCCGGCGGAAGCGCCGGCGGAAGAGGCGCCGGCCGAGGAGGCGGCCACCGAGGAGGCGACCGAGGAAGCGGCTGCGGCCGAAGAGACGCCCGCCGAAGAGACGTCGGCGGAAGAAGCGCCGGCCGCAGAGGCGGCGGATGCCCCGGCGGAAGAGGCCAAGGCCGAAGAGACCCCCGCGGAAGAAGCACCGGCCGAGGAAGCAGCGGCCGAAGAAGCGCCCGCCGAAGAGACCCCCGCGGAGGAAGCGCCGGCCGAAGAAGAGAAAGAAGAGAAGAAAGAGGACGGGTAGAGCAGGTGCCACAAGAGGCGTTGGATATGACCGAGCGACGGGTCTGCGTCGGCGTGATCGTGGGCGCGCACGGCGTCAGGGGCGAGGTGCGGGTGAAGAGCTTCACCGCCGAGCCGGGCGACATTACCGCCTACGGTCCGATGACCGACGCCGATGGCGCGCGCCGCTTCGAGGTCGAGGTCACCGGTTCCGCGCGCGGCACCCTGCGCGCGCGCATCGCTGGTGTCGCGGATCGCAATGCGGCCGAAGCCCTGAAGGGCACCGAGCTCTTTGTCCCGCGCGATGCCCTGCCGCCGGCCGAGGAGGGCGAGTTCTACCACGCCGACCTGATCGGCCTCGCGGTCGAGCTCGAGGACGGCTCGGCCTTCGGGCGGGTCAAGGCGCTGCACGATTTCGGCGCCGGCGAGATGATCGAGATCGCGGCCGCGGACGGGCCCGACGTGATCCTACCGTTCACTCGGGCGGTGGTGCCGGTGGTCGACCTCGAGGCCGGCCGTGTCATGGTCGTCCCGCCGGCGGTCACCGACACCAAGCCCGACAGCGGGGAGGATGAGTCATGACCGCTTGGTCCGCGACCGTGCTGACGCTGTTCCCGGAAATGTTCCCGGGACCGCTCGCCGCCTCGCTTGCCGGCAAGGCGCTCGAGGAAAATATCTGGTCGCTCGAGGTCATGGACATTCGCGATCATGCGGCGGACAAGCACGGCACGGTCGACGACACGCCGTTCGGCGGCGGCCCGGGCATGGTGATGCGCGCCGACGTGATCGAGACGGCGCTCGGCGCGGTCGAGCGCCGGGGGCGGCCGGTGGTCTATCTCAGCCCGCGCGGCCGACACCTCGATCAGGCGCTGGCGCGCGACTTCGCCGCCGGCCCCGGCGTGGTGTTGCTGTGCGGCCGCTTCGAGGGCGTCGACGAGCGGGCGCTCGAGGCCCTGGACGTGATCGAGGTCAGCCTCGGCGATTTCGTGCTCTCGGGCGGCGAGCCCGCGGCGATCGCGTTGCTCGACGCGTCGGTCAGGCTGCTGCCGGGCGCGATCGGCGAGGCGGCGTCGCTCGAGGAAGAGAGTTTCGAGACCGGTTTGCTCGAATACCCCCATTACACACGGCCCGCCGAATGGCAGGGCATGAAGGTGCCCGAGGTGTTGCTCTCGGGCCATCACGAACGGATCGAGGAGTGGCGGCGGCAGGAGGCCGAGCGGGTCACGCGCGAGCGGCGGCCCGATCTCTGGACGCGTTACGTCGCCGAACGACATGCGAGGACGTGAGTCATGAATACCATCGAACAGCTTGAAGCCGAGCAGATCGAGAAACTGACCGCCGAGCGGCCGGTGCCTCAGTTCAAGCCCGGCGACACGGTGCGGGTCAGCGTCAAGGTCGTCGAGGGCACGCGCGAGCGTGTCCAGGCCTTCGAGGGTGTCTGCATCGCGCGGCGCAGCGCCGGCGTCAACAGCGCCTTCACCGTGCGCAAGATCAGCTACGGCGAGGGGGTGGAACGCATCTTCCCGCTCTACAGCCCGCGCATCGAGTCGATCGAGGTGGTGCGACGCGGCAAGGTCCGCCGCGCCAAGCTCTATTACCTGCGCGGCCGGCGCGGCAAGTCGGCCCGCATCGCCGAGGCGACGAGCTATCGCCGCGAGCAGGAAGAGTCGGTGCTCGAGCAGGCCGGGCTCTCGGCCGAGGAGGTGCAGGAAGAGCTGACCAAGATCGAGGCCGGCGAGGAGATCGTCGAGGCCGCGGCGACGGAAGATGTGGCGACCGAGGACGCGGCGACCGAGGCGCCTGCGGCAGAAGAAGCGGACAAGCCGAAAAAGAAATCGAAGAAAAAGAAAGCCGCCAAGAAGGCGGACGAAGCCGCGGCCGAGCAAGACTCCGCTGGCGAAGAGGCGGCGGAGAAGCCGGCCAAGAAGAAGAAAAAGAAGGCCAAGAAGAAGGACGACGACGCCGACACGGAGTCCGACGACTAATCCGGGCGACAATTCGGGGGATTGACCCCGGACCGCTTTGGATAAACTTTAGACCGAAAGAAAAAATCCACGGGAACGACACATGGCCAAGCCGCAAACCCTGTTCGACAAGATCTGGCAATCGCACCTCGTCGACGTCCAGGACGACGGCACCTGCCTGTTGTACATCGACCGCCACCTGGTGCACGAGGTGACCAGCCCACAGGCCTTCGAGGGGATGCGCCTGGCCGGGCGCAAGGTGCGCCGGCCCGAGCTGGCGCTCGCGGTGATCGACCACAACATCGCGACCGACCGCAACGAGGAGATCGAGGAGGATTCGCGCCTCCAGATCGAAACCTTGCGCGAGAATTGCGCCGAGTTCGGCATCGAGCTGTTCCAGGTCGCGGATCCGCGCAACGGCATCGTCCACATCGTCGGCCCGGAACAAGGCTTCACGCTGCCCGGCAACACCATCGTCTGCGGCGACAGCCACACCGCTACCCACGGCGCCTTCGGCGCACTCGCCATGGGCATCGGCTCGTCGGAAGCGGAGCACGTGCTGTCGACCCAGACGCTGCTGCAGGCGCCGGCCAAGAACATGCGGATCACTGTCGACGGCGAGCTGCCGTTCGGCGTCACCGCCAAGGATCTGATCCTCGCCGTGATCGGCACCATCGGCACCGCCGGCGGCACCGGCCATGTCATCGAATACGCCGGCTCGGCGATCCGCTCGCTCTCGATGGAAGGGCGGATGACGGTCTCCAACATGACCATCGAGGGCGGTGCAAGGGGTGGCCTGGTGGCGCCCGACGAGGTCACGTTCGAGTACGTCCGGGGCCGGCCGATGGCGCCCAAGGGCGCGGCCTGGGAGCAGGCGGTCGAGTACTGGAAGACCCTGCCGTCCGACGAGGGCGCGAGCTACGACAAGGAGGTCGTGCTCGACATTTCCTCGATCGCGCCGCAGGTCACCTGGGGCACCAGCCCTGAGGACGTGGCCGCGATCGACGGCGTGGTGCCGGACCCGAAGGACGCGGAGAGCCCGGGCAAGGCCGAATCGATCAAGCGCTCGCTCGACTACATGGGGCTCGTGCCGGGGACCAGGATTTCCGACATCGAGATCGACACGGTGTTCGTCGGCGCCTGCACCAACGGCCGGATCGAGGACATCCGCGCCGTCGCCGAGATCGCCAAGGGCCGCAAGGTGGCGGACGGGGTGCGCACCCTGATCGTGCCGGGCTCGGGCCTGGTCAAGGAGCAGGCCGAGGCCGAGGGCCTGGATGCGATCCTGATCGAGGCCGGGTTCGACTGGCGCGAGCCGGGGTGCTCGATGTGCCTGGCGATGAACACCGACCGGCTGCAGCCGGGCGAACGCTGCGCCTCGACCTCGAACCGCAACTTCGAGGGCCGGCAGGGCCGTGGCGGGCGAACCCACCTGGTGAGCCCGGCGATGGCGGCGGCGGCGGCGATCACCGGGCGCCTCACCGACGTGAGAGAGTTGATGCAATGACCAAGGGCGAAGGCCAGGGCGGACCGACCGCACCCGGAGGTGTCGACCATTTGTTTGGGCGCGACTTGCGCCAGGGCGGCTGGTTCGTCGAGCACGACCAGGCGTTCGGCCGGCCGAGGCGGCCCGAGGCGGGCGACGACAGGGCCGAACGCAAGCCCGACCCGGCGGTGATCTGGGCCCTGCGCAGGAAGAAATAAGGCGGAGTTCGAGATGGAAAAATTCAACAGCCTGACCGGCGTCGCGGCGCCGCTCGACATGATCAACGTCGACACCGACAAGATCATTCCCAAGCTGCATCTCCGCACGATCAAGCGGACCGGCCTCGGCAAGGTCTTGTTCGAGGAAATGCGGTTCGAGGAGGACGGCACCGAGAAGCCGGACTTCGTGCTCAACCAGGAGCCCTACCGCGACGCCAAGATCATCGTCGCCGGCGATAATTTCGGCTGCGGCTCGTCGCGCGAGCACGCACCCTGGGCGCTCTTGGACTTCGGCATCCGCTGCGTGATTTCGACGAGCTTCGCCGACATCTTCTACAACAACTCGTTCAAGAACGGCATCCTGCCGATCAAGGTCTCGAAGGACGAGCTCGATGCCCTGATGGCGGACGCACGGGACAAGGAAAACCCGGAACTCACCATCGATCTCGAACGCCAAGAGATCAAACGGCCCAATGGCGCCGTGATCTCGTTCGACCTCGATCCGTTCCGCAAGGAATGCTTGCTTGGCGGGCTCGACGATATCGGCCTGACGCTGCAGAAGGACGACACGATTTCCGCCTTCGAAGAGAAGCAGCGCCAGTCGGAGCCGTGGCTCACGCGCTAGCCGCTGTCGTCTGTCGGGCGACGCAATTCAATCAACCAACGACGAAGAGGCATCGCATGGCCGCGAACAAGAAGCTGTTGATGTTGCCGGGCGACGGCATCGGCCCCGAGGTGATGGGCCAGGCCGAGCGCGTGATCGAGTGGTTCGACGGCAACCGGGCGCTTTCGTTCGACATCGACGAGGGGCTCGTCGGCGGTGCGGCCTACGACGCCCACGGCACGTCCCTGACCGACGAGACGATGCAGGCGGCGCTCGATGCCGACGCGGTGCTGTTCGGCGCCGTCGGCGGGCCGCAATACGACGATGTCGAGCGCGACAAGCGGCCCGAGGCCGGCCTGCTGCGCCTGCGCAAGGAAATGGACCTGTTCGCCAATCTCCGCCCGGCGATGACCTACGACGGGCTGTTGGACGCCTCGGCGCTCAAGGACGAGGTGGTTCGCGGCCTCGACATCATGATCGTGCGCGAGGCCACGGCGGGGGTCTATTTCGGCGAGCCGCGCGGCATCGAGGAGCTGCCCGACGGCTCGCGCCGCGGCGTCGACACCCAGGTCTACACCGACGAGGAAATCCGCCGGGTCGCCGCCGTCGCCTTCGAGCTCGCCCGCGAGCGCGGCGGCAAGGTGCATTCGGTCGAAAAGGCCAACGTCATGGAAACCGGGGTGTTGTGGCGCCAGGTGGTGGGCGAGTTGCACCAGGCCGAGTTCCAGGACGTCGAGCTGCACCACATGTACGCCGACAACTGTGCGATGCAGCTGGTGCGCGACCCGAACCAATTCGACGTCATCGTCACCGACAACCTGTTCGGCGACATCCTGTCGGACTGCGCGGCGATGCTGACCGGCTCCTTGGGCATGCTGCCCTCGGCCTCGCTGGGTGCCCCGGACGAGACCGGCCACCGCAAGGCGATGTACGAGCCGGTGCACGGCAGCGCCCCCGACATCGCGGGGCAAGGCCTAGCCAACCCGCTCGCCACGGTGCTCAGCTTCGCGATGATGCTGCGCTATTCCTTCGGGCTCGGCGAGGACGCCGACCTGGTCGAGAAATCGGTCGCCCAAGTGCTCGAAGGCGGCATCCGGACCGCCGACATCATGGGTCCGGACGCGAGGCAGGTCTCGACCGAGGCGATGGGCGACGCGCTGCTCGAGGCGCTCGCCAAGCAGGCCGGCTGACGCAGCGCCGGCGGCCGGCCTATACGGCGGGCCCGGAACCGGTTAACATGCTCGGCTCAACCGAAACGGGAGGCCTCGACTTATGGGCAAGATCACCGTTTTGACGCTCGCTCTCTTGGCCACGGTCGCGTTCTCCGGCGCGGCGTATGCCTTCGGTGACTGCGGCGGCGCGACCCATACTTCGACCAAGCAGGTCGTGCTCGACAGTACCGGCGGCCAGACGCCGATTCCGCCGAAGACCCAAAGCTCCGACGGCTAACGGGCGCGAGTTCGATCCATATGGTCGCCCCGCGCGATCAATCGGGCGACACTAGATCGGGGACCGCGAGGAACGATCGTTCTTCGCGGTTTTCCGTTGCGGCTCCGGATGCTGTCTGGGGGCGGACGCTTGCAAATCGCGCGCAACAGTCCTAATTCATCGCCTTGAACAACACGGGTTCGCCGACCATGGGCTACAAAGTTGCAGTTGCAGGGGCGACGGGTGCGGTCGGACGGGAGATTCTCTCGATTCTGGCCGAACGCGAGTTTCCCGCCGACCAGGTGATCGCGCTCGCCTCCGAGCGCTCGATCGGCACCGAGATATCGTTCGG
>JASLSL010000122.1 GCA_030743445.1 Alphaproteobacteria bacterium | reverse complement strand
AGAGCCAGCCGTCGCGGAGCGCCTCCGCCGTCTCCTCGGGTCGCTTCCAGTATCCGGCCATCAACTGCGGGCCGGCGAAGCAGATCTCGCCGATCGCGCCGGGCGGCATCACGGTGACGCCGTCCTCGAGACTGCGAATCTCGAGATCGATCCCCGGCAGCGGCAGGCCGCAGGAGCCCGTTCGGTACTCGCCTTCGAGCCTCTGCACCGTGCCCGCAGGCGAGGTCTCGGTGAGGCCGTAGCCTTCCAGCAGCCTGACGCCGGTCAGCTCTTGGAACGCCCGCTGCACCTCGACCGGGAGTGGCGCGCCGCCCGAGCCGCAATATTCGAGCGAGGAGAAATCCGTCTCCTTGGCCTGGGGATGCGCGAGCAGCCCCATGAACAGCGTCGGCACGCCCGGAAGATGCGTCGGCTTCTTCTCGGCGATGTCGGTCAGGATGCGGCCCATGTCCGGCTGCGGGTGAAGGATGACCTGCGAGCGGTCGCGGATGCTGCCCAGCATCGCGTAGGTGAGGCCATAGATGTGGAACAGCGGCAGCACCAGAATGGTCTTGCGCTTCCTCGGGTCGTCGTCGCTGACGACGTCCCAGGACTGGTACATCCGACAGGCCGCCGACATGCAGCGGTGGGTCAGCATCGCACCCTTCGGCGTGCCGGTGGTCCCGCCCGTGTACTGAAAGACGACGACCGTCTCCGTCCCCTCGGCCGGCTCGACCGGCACGAAATCGCCCGCGTTGTCGATCAGGGCTTGGAAGGACATGAACTTGCCGTCGTCCGGCGGTTCCTGGGACGCCGGCGCCGTCAAGCCGGGCGTGGTCGTCTCCGCCTGGGTCGCGAGGACGACATGCTTCAGCCGCGTGCTCGCCGCCGCTTTTCGCAGGTTGGGCAGTATCGCCTGGTTGTCGATCGAGATCATCACGTCGGTCTCGGAATCCTCGATCTGGAAGGCGAGGCCGCGTTCGGGCAGCAGCGGGCTGTAGTTGACGACGATTCCGCCCGCCTTCAGCACGCCGAAGAAGGCGGCGACATAATGCGGCACGTTGGGCAGAAACAGGCCGACCTTGGCGTCGGGCCCGACGCCGAGGTCCTGGAGCCCGTTGGCGACCCGGTCGGCGAGGCCGCGCATCTCGCGGTAGGTGATCATGTTGCCGAGGAAGTCGCAGAACGTTCGATCCGCCGAGTCCTCCGCCGCCTCGTCGAGGAAGGATTGCAGCAGTTTCGGCTCGATCTCGACGTCCCAGCGGACGCCCTCCGGATAACTCGCCTCCCAACTTCGCCGCGCCATGGACTCGCTCCCCGATCGCCGGAACCCATCCCCTTGCGAAGCGGACTCTAGGTCAATCCACCTCGACCTTGACGAAAGTCACACCGCCCACGTCTGGACACCCTCAACATCGCCAACCGGTCCACTCAACTCTCCAGCCCCAACCGCTGGTGCCAGTCGGCGATCGACTCGTCGGGATATTCGTCGAACTGCTTGTCGTTCTGTCCCGCTTCGACCGGGACCCACGACGCCTTGGAGCCGAGCAACAGGTGCGTGGTCTCGGGCGGCACCGGCAGCTCGCTGTCGATCGCCGAGGCGAAGGGGTGTAGCAGATCCGGCCAGCGCGGGTCCCAGACCCAGAGCGCCGAGCCGCAGGTGCGGCAGAACCGGCGCTCGGCCGGGCTCGGCTCGCCGACACCTTCGAGGTGCGCCCGGTAAACAGCGATGCTGTCCTCGCCTTCGACCTCGAGCGTCCGGGCGTCGCCCGAGAGGTTGATCGCATAGCCGCCGCCGCCCTGGGTCTTGCGGCAGATCGAGCAATAGCACCGGTTGAACGGATAGGGGTGGGCGGAGTCGAGCCGGAACCGCACCGCCCCGCAATGGCACGAACCTTCGAGCCGCATATCGCGTCCCTCCTCATTTTTTACGGGGACACCCCACTAATTGCAGTTTTGCATTTAGTGGGGTGTCCCCGAATTAAATCGACCTAATCCTGCTCCATGATCTCCTTGATCCGCGCCTCAGGCACCTTGATCTCGACGCTGGCGCGCTCGCACTGCAGCAGCATCGATATTCGCGAGTCGCGGTCGCCCCAGCCGCGGTTGATCGCCTCGGTCATCTCGGCCAAGGTCATGTGGGCGAGGCGCATCGGCACCTCGAACTCGCGGCCGAGCTCGCAGGCCAGCGCCACGTCCTTGCGCGCCAGCTTCAAGGCGAAGTCCGGCGGGTCGTAGCGCCCGGGCAGGAAATTTCGCGCCAGGCGGTCGAAGGTCCGGGCGCGGCCGCCGGCCCCGCTGCGCACCGCCTCGAAGATCACGTCGGGCGCGAGGCCCGCCTTGACCCCCATGGTGAAGGTCTCGGCGAGGGCCGCCTGGATGACGTAGCCGCTCATATTGTGCACCAGCTTGGCGATCGCACCGGCGCCGATCGGGCCGACGTAGTAGGGCGCGTCGCCCATGGTGTCGAGCACCGGCAGGTACTTCTCGAACGCGGCCTTGTCGCCGCCGACCCAGATCGCCATTTTGCCGGTGCGCGCACCCTCGGGCCCGCCGCTGACCGGCGCATCGAGCACATCGATCCCCTTTTCGGCGAAGACTTCGTGGAGCCGCCGCATCAGGGTCGGCGAGTTGGTGCTGAGGTCGAAATAGGCCGTGCCCGCCGACAGCCCCTCGATCAGCCCGTCCGGCCCGAGCGCCACCGCCTCGACCTCGGGCGGCCCCGGCAGCGAGGTGAACACCACGTCGCTCGCCGCCGCCACCGCGCGCGGCGAGTCCGCCCACTCCGCCCCGATCTCCAGGTGTGGTGCGGCCGCGTCCCTGTTGGTGTCGTAGACGGTGAGCGAGTGCTGCCCCTTGATCGCGTTGAGGGCGATGCTCGCCCCCATGGTGCCGAGGCCGATGAATCCGACTTTCATGTTGTGCTCCCGTGCTGGGTGTTGGTTGACCTGTCATAGCACAACATCGCCGTCCCGGAAGCCCGAAGGCGCTATCCGGGATGACGTTGGTGGGGTAACGGGGTCGGTGCCGGTTTTAGGCCCATCACCCTCCCACCGCTTCGCGGTGGGCCCCATTGGCATGGGAGAGGGGCTCGACATCGAAGCTGGCACAAATAACCCTCTCCCGCTTGCGGGAGAGGGAGGGCCCCACGAAGTGGGAAGGTGAGGGTGGCTGCGTAGCGGCCGGGCGCCGGTCTAGGGCGTTCCCAACCCGTCAATTTCGGCTCCCCGCATGCCTGTCCCCGCGTAGGCGGGGACGCGCCCCGGAATGACGGCTAGGGAAGGTTCGGCCAGGTGTCGCTCAGCCGATAGCCGGCGGGCCACGGGTCGGTGGGATCGAGGGTCAGGGATCGTCTCCCGGTAATCCAAGCGCGGCCCTCGAGCGAGGGGATAATGGCCGGCCGGCCGCCGATAGTGGTCTCGGCCTCGATGCGGCAGGTAAAGCGCGAGTCGATCAAGGAAAGGCCGACGAAGGTCTCGCCGACCGCCAATTCGCCCTTGGCGTGGAGCACCGCCATCCTGGCACAGCAGCCGGTGCCGCAGGGCGAGCGGTCGATCTTGCCGGGCCGGATGGCGACCGCGTTCCGTCCGGTCTTGACCCCGCCCGCCGTCTCGACCGGCGCCGCCACCTGGCAGAGCGAGATGTGGTCCCAGCCGGCGAGCTCCGGATGATGGAAGCCGAGCTGCTCGTTGGTAGCGGCGGTGATCCGCATGCCGGCGATGGCGATGTCGCGCGCCTCGTCGGGCCTGAGCGAAAAGCCGAGTGCGGCCGCCTCGACGATGACGAAGCTGTCGCCGCCGAAGGCGGTGTCGGCCTTCTGGTCCTTCGGCGGCACCAGCAGGTTCACGTGGCGGAACACCCCGCCGCGCGGCTCGTTGAGGGTGAAGTTGCGCAATGTTTCGTCCTCGGCGATGAAGCGCGACTGGTCCCATACGCTATCGCCGGTCGGCGGCTCGACCCCGCCGACGATGACGTCGCCGACCTCGCCCTCGGCGTGGCATTCGACGATCTCGATCGCATTTTTGTCATCCATGGGCGGCAGTATAGGGAATAAATCGGCCTTGACGGCGCTCGATACCGACCGCGATCATCGCGCGAGAAACTTCACCATGCGGGGAAGGGATAAGTCATGACCGAACAATTCGATCTCTCGAACATGCGCATCGCGATCACCGGGGCGATGGGCGGCATCGGGTCGGAGACCGCGCGCCTCGTCGCCGAGATGGGCGCCGACGTGATGCTGTCGGACCTGGAGGCGCCAGCACCACTTGCCGATTTCATCCAGTCCAAGGGGCGGGCGGCGGAGGCCGTGGCGCTCGACGTCACCGACCGGGATGCGGTCGAGGCCTGGGCCGAGGCCTGCGGCGAGGTCGATGCATTGGTCGACTGTGCGGCGATCTGTCCGTTCGACGATTGGGACGACGACGGCTGGAACGACGTCGCCGACCGGGTCTTCGACATCAACCTCAAGGGCCCGCTCAATCTGACCCGCGCCTTCCTGCCGGGGATGATCGAGCGCAAGGGCGGCCGCATCGCGTTGGTCGGCTCGATCGCCGGGCGGCTCGGCGGGGTCATGGCGGCACCCCACTACGTCATGGCGAAGGGCGGCATCCATGCCTTCGTGCGCTGGCTCGCCAAGAAGGGGGCGCCGCACAACGTGCTGGTCAACGCGGTGGCGCCGGCGCCGGTCGCGACCCCGATGACCCAGGGCCAGCCGTTCCAGACCGAACGCTTCCCGATGCGCCGCATCGCCGAGGCGACGGAAATCGCCGGCCCGCTCGCGTTCCTGGTCTCCAAGGCGTCGAGCTACATCTCGGGCGCGGTGATCGACATCAACGGCGCGATGCACTTCAGTTAGAGCCTGCCCGCTTGGCCCAAGCCCGTGTATGATCGCTGACTCACAGGGAGGAACCATGACCAACAGGACCGCCTTCGTCTCCGGCTCGGGGCGCAACATCGGCCGCGCCATCGTGCTCGAATTCGCGCGCGCCGGCTGCAACGTGATCGTCAACGGGTCGGCCAACGAGGAGGCCTGCAACAGGGTCGCCGAGGAAGCCAGCGGCCACGGCGTCGAGGCCGCGGTGGTGATGGGCGACGTCGGCGATTCGGGCGCGGTAGGCAAGATGGCGGCGCAGGCGCTGGCCCAGTTCGGCGCCGTCGACATCGTCGTCAACAACGCCTCGATCCGGCCCTCCAAACCGTTCCTCGAGATGGACGACGAGTACTGGCATCATGTCATCTCGGTCGACATGCACGCGGCGTTCTACACCGGCCGCGCCTTCGTGCCGGGGATGGTCGAGCGGGGCTGGGGCCGGGTGATCAACATCACCGGCATGAACGCGATCCACGGCTATGCCGGCCGCGCGCCGGTGTCGGTCGCCAAGCACGGGCTGTGGGGGCTGACCAAGTCGATGGCCAAGGAGTTCGGCCCGAACGGCATCACCGTCAACGCGATCTCGCCGGGACCGATCCGTGGCGAGCGCGACGACCCGGAGATGTCGAAGCATATCGAGGAGACCGCGGCGAAGATTCCGCTGAAGCGAATGGGCGAGCCCGAACATATCGCCGGGCTCTGCGGCTACCTGATCTCGGAGGCGGCGGAGTTCACCACCGGCCAGATGATCGCCTGCAACGGCGGCGGCCAGACCTGAGGCGCGCGCTGGACAGGGAAGCTTTGACGCGCACCGCAACGTCACACGAGGGGGGATGAGATGAAAAAACTGCTGCCGATTTTAGCGACGGTTCTTGTGTTGGCCGTTGGTGCGGCGGACGGGCTTGCGGCCGATTTCGAGACCGGCGTCAAGGCGTTCAACAGGAACGACTACAAGGCGGCGGAGAAAATCTTCATCGACCTCGCCCGGAAAGGCGATGGCGAGTCCCAGTTCTTCCTCGCCATGATGTACAAGGACGGCCGCAGCGTGAAGCGCGACCGCGCCAAGGCGCACATGTTCGCCAGCCTCGCCGCCGATCGGGGGTTCGACAACGCGGTCATGCTCAGGAAACTGATCGTCAAGCGGATGAACAAGACGGAGCTGACCCGTGCGATGCGGATGGCGCGCGATTGGGTCAAGAAATATCCCGCGGCCAAGTAAGCCGGGCGGCGTAGGCCGATGAAAATGCACCTCACAGCATCCGACGGTTAACCCGCTTGCCCAAGGCGAGGACTTGCGCCACGGCTTCCTCGAGCGACGACCACAACATATTCTCGATCCGCAACGCCGTGGGCGACATGGCGTCGCGCCGGGTCTACGCCGGCTGGCTGCCGCCGCACGTGTTGTTGAATTAGCCCCCGCGATTATCCCCCCGCGATTTGGGGCAGGACGTGGACTTCCGAGTCCGGGCCGATCGGCTCGATCAGCGTGTCCTGGTAGATCTGGCCGTCGATCGCGACGGCGAGACCTTCTTCCAGATGGGGCTTGAGCTTCGGGTAGCGCTCGCCGAGCAGGCGGAACAGCCCGCGAATGTCCGCCGCGTCGAGCTCCAACTCGGTCTCGCCGCCGGTGAAATTCTTCAGACCGCCGGTCAGCACCACGCGGGCCATTGGCCTCGCCTCATTCTCCGCCGCCGTTGGCCGCCTCGATCGCCTTCAACACCTTGGGCGGCGACATCGGCAGCTCGTGGAAGCGGATGCCGATGGCGTCCTGGATCGCGTTGGCGATCGCCGCCATCGGCGGAATGATCGGGGTCTCGCCGATGCCGCGCACGCCATAGGGATGGCGCGGGTTCGGTACCTCGACGATGACCGTGTCGATCATCGGCACGTCCGAGGCGACCGGAATGCGATAGTCGAGGAAGCCCGGATTTTCGAGCGTGCCGTCCTCGCCGTAGACGTATTCCTCGTTCAGCGCCCAGCCGATGCCCTGGACGGCACCGCCCTGGAACTGGCCCTCGACATAGGCGGGGTGGACCGCCTTGCCGGCGTCCTGCAGAACCGTGTAGCGCACGATGGTGACCCGGCCGGTCTCCTTGTCGACCTCGACGTCGACCACGTGGGTGCCGAAGCTGGGTGCCGCACCCTGGGCGTTGATGTCGGCGTGGCCCGCGATCGGCCCGCCGGTCTTGCCCGCCTGTCTGGCGATATCGGCGAGCGACAGCGGCTCGAAGTCGCCGGCGTTCTTGCCGGCCGGCTTGGCGTGGCCGTCTTCCCATTCGACCGCGTCGACGTCGATCTCCCAGATCTTGGCGGCCCGGGCGCAGAGTTCCTCGATCGCGCCCTGCGCCGCCTGGACGGCGGCCATGCCGCTCGAGAAGGTGGTCCGGCTGCCGCCGGTCAGGAATGTGTAGCCGAGCGAGGAAGTGTCGGCGATGATCGGGCGGATCTTGTCGTAGTCGATGCCGAGCTCCTCCGCCGCCATCATGCAGACCGAGGCGCGGCTGCCGCCGATATCCGGCGTGCCGGTCAACAGCGTCACGGTGCCGTCCTCGTTGATGTTGAGGGTAGCGCAGGTCTCGCCGCCGATGTTGAACCAGAACCCGGAAGCCATGCCACGGCCCTGGTTGGGGCCCAATTTCGCCTTGTAGTGCTTCGACTTCTTGGCCTGCTTCAACGTCTCGACCAGGCCGATCGGTCCGAACTTCGGGCCGTAGGCGGCATGGGTGCCTTCCTTGGCCGCGTTCTTGAGCCGGAAGTCGATCGGGTCCATGCCGATCTCCTCGGCGACCTCGTCGAGCACGCATTCGACCGCGTATTCCGAGATCGGCGCGCCCGGCGCCCGATAGGCCGCGACCTTGGGCCGGTTGACCACCACGTCGTAGCCGGTGACCTTGACGTTCTCCAGATCGTAGGGCGCGAAAGCGCACATCGCGCCCGGCTGCACCGGCGAGCCCTGGAACGCGCCGGCCTGGTATTTCAGGGTCGCCTCGGCGGCGGTAATCGTGCCGTCCTTCTTGGCGCCGACCTTGATCATCATGTTGGCGCCCGAGGTCGGCCCCGAGGCGCGGAACACCTCGTCGCGATTCATCACCATCTTGACCGGGCTGTTCGCCTTCTTCGAGAGCGCCAGCGCCACCGGTTCCAGGTACACCACCGTCTTGCCGCCGAAGCCGCCGCCGATCTCGGACGACGTCACGCGCAGCTTGGAGACCTCCATGCCGAGCAGCTTGGCGCAGTGCGAGCGCACCACGTAGTGGCCCTGCGTGGTGCACCACAGCTCGGCCTGGCCGTCCTCGGAGAAGCTGGCGACGCAGGCGTGCGGCTCGATATAGCCCTGGTGCACCGGATTGGTGTCGAACTCGCGCTCGATCACGACGTCGGCCGCCTTGAAGCCCTTGTCCACGTCGCCGAGTCCAAGCTCGACCACCTTGGCGACATTGGAGGGCTTGTCCGGCGCCGGGTCGACCCCGGCGGTGAACAGGGTTTCGTCCAGCACCGGCGCGTCGGGCGCCATCGCCTCGACCACGTCGATGACGTGCGGCAGGACCTCGTAGTCGACCTCGATCAGCTTCAACGCCTTCCGGGCGATCGCGGCGCTGGTCGCGGCGACCGCGGCGACCGCGTGGCCGTCGTAGAGCGCCTTGTCGCGCGCCATGACGTTGCGCACGATGTCCTTGTAGTTGACCAGCATCTCGCCCGCCGGAACGAACTCGGACGGCATGTCCTGGAAGTCGTCGCGGGCGACGACCGCGCGGACACCCGGCAGCGCTTCCGCCTTCGAGGTGTCGATCGACTTGATGACGGCGTGCGGGTGCGGGCTGCGCAACACCTTGCCGACCAGCATGCCCGGCACGTACATGTCGGCGCCGAACTTGGCCCGGCCGGTGACCTTGTCGACCCCGTCGGGGCGCAACGGGCGGGTGCCGACCCATTTCAGGTCCTGTTCGTTCTTTAGGGCTTGGGACATGGTCAGCTTCCCCTCATATCCACGGCCGCGTCCATCACGGCGCGGATGATCTTGTCGTATCCGGTGCAGCGGCAGAGATTCCCGGCAAGCCAGTAGCGCACCTCGGTCTCCGTCGGGTCCGGGTTCTTCTCCAGCAGCGCCTTGGCCGCGACCAGGAAGCCCGGGGTGCAGATGCCGCATTGCAGGGCGGCATGCTCCAGGAACTTTTGCTGCAGCGGGTGCAGTTGCTCGCCGTCGGCCATGCTCTCTATGGTCTCGACCTCGCGGCCCTCGACCTCGGCGCCGAGCACCAGGCAGGCACACACCAGGCGGCCGTCGAGCATCACGCTGCAGGCGCCGCAGTCGCCCGACGCGCAGCCTTCCTTGCTGCCGGTCAATTGCAAGCCGTCGCGCAGGACGTCGAGCAGGGTTTCCTCGGCCTCGCACAGGAACTCGTACGGGTCGCCGTTGATCGTCGTTGTTACGTGGTGCTTCGCCATCTTCTAATTCCCCTTCGCGCGGTCGAGCGCGATCTTGGCCGCGCGCCGGGCCAATACGCCGGCGACGTGGGTACGAAATTCCTTGGTCCCGCGCTTGTCGTCGATCGGGCGGGCCGCGGCACTCGCCGCCGCCGCCAGATTCTCCAGCGCGTCGTCGTCGACCTTGGTACCGATCAGCGCCTTCGCCCCGTCCTCGACCAGGATCGCGCGTTCGGCGACCGCGCCGAGGCAGACCTTGGCGTCGGTGCAGGTCCCATCGTCGTCGAGCGTCAGGCTGATGCCCGCCCCGACCACGGCGATGTCCATCTCGGTGCGCGGAATGAAGCGCAAATAGGCGTCGCCCGAATGCGCCGGCCGGGCGGGCAGGAAGATCGAGGCGACGATCTCGCCCTTGGCGAGCGAGGTCTCGCCGGGGCCGGTCGCAATGTCCTCGACCGGGACCTCGCGGCTGCCGTCGGGGCCGACCACGGTCGCCACAGCGGCGGCGACGATCATCGCCGGCACGCTGTCGGCCGCCGGCGAGGCGTTGCACAGGTTGCCGCCGATGCTGGCGCGGCCCTGGATTTGGACCGATCCGATCAGCTCCGCCGCCTCGACGACGCCGGGCCACAACTTCTTCACGCCCGCATGCTCGTCGATCTCGGCGCTCGGCGTCGCCGCGCCGATGCGGAAGCCGCCGTCCTCTTCCGTGATGTCCAGCATGCCAGGAATCCGCTTCACGTCGACCACGAGCTCGGGCTCGATCATCTCCGCGCGCAACTGCACCAACAGGTCCGTGCCGCCCGCCAGAATCTTGGTCTCGCCCTTGGCCGCGGCCAGCAACGCCACGGCGTCTTCAAGCGATTCCGGGGTCTCGTATCGCATTTCGTCCATACTATCCTTAGCCTTCTCTTCCCATGACTCTCGCGGCGGCGCGCAAGTTGGGAATCCTGCGGGGTGCCGCCGACGGGGGAGAATGCCCCACCACGGGGCCATGCTCAAGCGGTGAAGTAGTGACAGTTATATTGCCGGATTGGCGGGTCAAGCGGGCGTACTGGGGGGACGGCCCCGGGGGGCGGCCGATTTTCGGTGTCGCGGCGATTGACCCCGAGGTTTACCGTCTTCCGGCCGTCAGAGTTCGCAACTCGCACCGGTGATCCGGCGCTTCGGCGAATTGAGGTTGATCCAGAGCGTCGTGTCCTTGCCGAGCATGTTCGCCAGCATCGAGCCTTGCGGCGGGCAGATCGTCTGCAGGATGGCGAGTTGCTGATACTTATCCGCGTTCTCGAGGG
>JASLSL010000121.1 GCA_030743445.1 Alphaproteobacteria bacterium | reverse complement strand
CGCATCAGGCGAACGCTTTCGAGATAGGTGCGCGACGTCCGCAATTCGGTGTCCATGGCGCGCCAAGTAATGTCGCGCAGCGCCGCGACACGTTCGGGCTTGTTCGTCGCGCCGACGCGGACACCGCCGCCCGCTGCCTCGGTCAGCGCAGTCAATTTCTCGGATGTCACTGGTTTGCCGACATCGTAGGGCTCCTTGTTGGATCGGCGTTTCAGCACCTGTCTGAAGAGCGGGTCGGGCCGCACATCGTCCGATCGTTGAAATCGTACGCGGGCGATCGGTCGTGCCGTCAGGCGATCCGCCGTGGCGCCTTCGGGGAAGGGCTCGATATTCGCGACAAGTCCCTGCTCGGCCGCCGCCATGCGCAAGAGCTCCAAGAAACAGCCGAGACCGATCACGATCTGCCGACCTTCCGGATCGGTTTCGGGCAAGAGCCTGTCGAGATCGCAATACAAGACAAGCTGATCTTCCCCGCGAAGCTCTACCAGCCACGGTTGCCGGTTATGCGGATTGGGGGCCAGGGTCGCATATGACAACGCCTTGAGCCTCGGGTCGGCGTTCAGCGCCGGTGGAACCCGCCACGGGGCGAGCGCCGAGGTAGGCCGGCGAGTTAGCACGAAACCGCCGCCGCCGACCGTTAAGACCAATGCCGCGGCACCACCTCCCATCAATAGCGAGCGTCGATTCAGTGACATGGTGAACTCTAAATAGTTTAACGATAAATTATATAATTCATCGTTAAACTAAAATCAAGCGGTTTTTTTTGAATGCCGTACTTGATGACTGACAGGAATGTTGGCGGACTGAAGCCCCGCTCGCGCGTCAATCCCCCGAGAGCGGCACGTCGGTCGAGCGCACCTCCACATCGACGGTCAATTCGAGGAAGACGTCCGGATCGCCTTCGAAGGTACCGGATACCGGCATCGCCTGCTGCGGCTCGCGCGCGACGGCGACCGGGATCAGATTGCTTCCGCCGTGCGAGCCGTTGGTCGGGTCGAATTCGACCCAGCCCGCGCCCGGCAGATAGACCTCGACCCAGGCGTGGGTCGAGCCCGCGCCGACGGTCTCGCTCGTGACCCCATCGATCGCCGCGTCATAGAGGTAGCCGCTGACGAACCGCGCCGCGAGCCCGACGCTGCGCACCGCCTCCATCATGAAGACCGCATAATCGCGGCAGCTTCCGGTCCCACGATCCAGGGTCTCGACCGGGGTATGGACACCCGGCTCCTCGCGCACCTCGTAGTCGAACTCGTCCCTGATCGAGCGGGTGACGCCAATCAGGAACTCCTCGGTGTCGATTTGGGCGCCGTTGTTCAGCAGGCGCCTCGTCCATTCCGTCATCTTGCGTTCCGGGTCCGAATAGTGGCGCTCGATGGTGCGGCCGAGGTCGGCGACCTCGCTCGCCGGATAGCTGAAGGGAAGGGTGCGGGCGAAGGTTTCGATCGAAAACGTGGGTGCGGCAAGGGGATAGCGGTCGATGACCACGACGCTCTCGAAACGCAGCTCGGAGGAGGGTTCGGAGAAGCTCGCGATCGCCACCGAGTTGCTGAACACGTCGTGCAGCCAGTGCACCGAGGCCGCGGGATTTATCGTCAGCCGCGAATCCTGGAGCTGCAGATCGTGGCCCTCGCGCGGGCGGAACATCAGCCGGTGCTCGCCGAATCTCACCGGCTGGCGATAGCGGTAGGTGGTCTTGTGCTCGACGGTCAGCCGCTGCACGACGTGTCCCCCGGGTGGCATGTCCCCGCGACCGCGGTCGCGGCCGCGGGCGGGAGGGCTTCTTTAACCTAAATTTCCGAGATTTG
>JASLSL010000120.1 GCA_030743445.1 Alphaproteobacteria bacterium | reverse complement strand
CGGCTTTCTTGACGATCACCTGCTCGTCGTCCCTGGGCGCGATACGGTCGTCGATCTCGACCGCCTCACTCCCGGCCTCCAGCGCTTCGGCCGGAATTTTCAGGTGCCAGAGGCCCATGTCCGAATTCGGGCCCTCGGTCACATTGTAGGCAGTGGTCGTGTAGACCACCGGAATGCCCTTGGCGCGCGCCGCGTCGAGCAGCTTCCGGACACCCGCGATGACGTCATCCATGCCCTCGCAGGTAAAGGGATAGTCCGGGCGGGTCCAGGCGTTGGCGAGATCGATGTTGATCAGCGCCGGCCGCTTGCCGAAGCCGATGCGGCGCTGGAAGCCGCGATCCTGGTAGAGTTCGGAATCGGCCGAGAAAATACGCGCCAGCGCCTCTTTCAGGTCTTCGCTCATCGCCCCCCCTCCGTCGTTCGGTGTTTCGATTATCCCTGTCTGACGCGCGACCGCAATCCCTGGCGCAATCCCTGGGGTAATCCCCCGAAAAGCCGTCTTTACCACGCGGACGCCATCCTGATAGCGTGCGCCGGCGTTCCATCGACGACGAGGGGAAACAAGAAAATGAGTCTCTTTCCGCCACCGACGGACATCGAAACCGAGGTTTGGTCCGAACTGCCCGACGAGTTTCGCAAGACCGGCGACGCCATGCAGACGGTGTGGGGCGAGGGCAATGCGCTCGGCGCCCGCATGGACTCGTTCCTCGAGGGCCCGTCCTTCGACCGCCAGGGCAACCTCTGGGTCGTCGACATCCCGTTCGGCCGGGTGTTCCGCATTTCGCCGGATAAGGTTTGGACCCTGGCCGCCGAGTACGACGGCGAGCCCAACGGCCTCAAGATCCGCAACGACGGCGAGATTTTCATCGCCGACTACAAGAGGGGAATCATGCACCTCGACCCCGCAACCGGCGAGGTAACCGAGCACCGCACGCGCATCCGGCTCGAGCCGTTCAAGGGCTGCAACGATCTGGTGTTCGGCTCGAACGGCGACATGTACTTCACCGACCAGGGCCAGACCGGGTGGCACGACCCGACCGGCCGGGTATTCCGGCTGACGCCCGAGGGCCGGCTCGACTTGCTTGTCGACACGGTGCCGAGCCCGAACGGCTTGGTCCTGAACCTCGACGAGAGCATCCTCTTCCTCGCGGTGACCCGGGCCAATCAGGTGTGGCGGGTGCCGCTGCCGCCGGAAGGCCCAACCTACAAGGTCGGAACCTTCCTGCATCTCTCGGGCGGCGGCGGCGGACCCGACGGCATGGCGCTCGACGAGGCCGGAAGCCTGCTGGTCTGCCACGCGGGGATGGGTTCGGTCTGGGTGTTCGACCGGATGGGCGAGCCGCTCTACCGGATTCGCTCATGCCGCGGCATCAACACCACCAACATCGCCTATGGCGGGCCGGACAACACCGGCCTTTTCATCACCGAATCCGAGTCCGGCTCGATCCTGCGCGCCGAGCTGCCGACCCCGGGCCGGGTGATGTACTCGCACATGGATTAGGTGCTCGCCCTCGACTAGGCCATCGTTTCGGGCACCATCACCGAGAGGAAGCGGACGATCTCGCCGTCCGCGCCGGCAAGCGGCAGGACCAGCCGCCACCAGGACTCGACCTCGGCGACCGAGATCGCATCGAACCGGACGTAAAGCGGTTGCCGGCGCAGCAGAATCGCCTTGTAGGTCGAGATGTAGAACAGGCTGCGGCCGTCGCCGAAATCGCTGGCGTGCCGGCCGGTCAGGTCGCTCCCGCTCAGCGCCGCCACCGTGCTGCCATAGACCCGATAGCGGTAGTCGTCGCCGCCCCGGACGACGTCGCTCAACAGCAGGTATCCGAGCGCGAACTTCATTGCGAGCGGATCGATCGCGCCGGCGGACGGGATATCCTGGCCGTTGACGCGCAACGAACGCCAATAGTCGAGCAATAGCACCAATCGTCGGTCGGGGATGGTGTCGGCGGCGGGATCCCAGGTCAGATCCGGTGGCGGCTTGTCCACGCGCGTGAACAGTTCGTCGAGTTGGACATAATCCTCCTCGGCGATATGTTGCGCCAATCGATCCAAATCGTACGGCACGGATGTGCCGCCTCTCGTGCCCGTCATACCTTCCCACCGGTGTTCGAGAATTAACCCCGGGAAAAAGTTAACGGCGAATTATTAACGAAGCGTTAATTACCCTTTTGATAGCAAGAGAAATAGGTTTCACACTATATGGTTGATCAATCGATTCTTTGGCGGACTAACAAAGCCACATTTTCAGGTCTCTATGTTCCAGTCAGGACCCGCTTGATCTGCTCGACCGCCTCGGCGGCGCGGGCGTCGATCTCTTCCTCGCTCAGGGTCGAGAGCGGATGCTGGATCACCACCGGCTCCAAGTCCTCCATGCCGAGGGCGGCGCGCTGCACCGCGGCCTCGCGGGTGAACTCGCTGGTGACGATGACCGCGGTCGGCCGGCCCTTGGTCTCGAGGGTCATGCCGTCATGCATACAGCACGACGTGCAGGAGCCTCAATCGCCGATCGCGGTGATGACGACGTCGTTCTCTTCGACGATCCGCTCGACCAGCGCCGGTGCCGCGACCATCGAGAAGCTTTCCTTGTTGTAATAGTTGGTCGCGGCGAAGCCGATTTCGTCGTCGAGCCGGGCCATGGTCCGGCGCAGCAGCTTGTTGGCGTTCCACTTGGTGTTGTCGAGCACGCCGAGCCTGAGCCCGGCAAGCGCCTTCACGCGATCGGCGATCGGCGCCGGCTCGGCCGAGACCGTGCCGCGCGGGTCGTAGACCGCCGGACCGTTCGTCGGTGTATCGAGAGGCATGGTTCCTTGTCCTTTCCTTAACGCTGGCCTTAAAGCTGGCAGGTGCCGTCGATGCAAACCGGCCCGCCTTCGGGCGGGCGGCCGTCGATCGCGCGCAGCACCGGATTGGTCATGTGGCCCCAGCCGGGGATGAAGGCCGAGAACCGGCCGGCCCCGCCGCCGGCGACGAACAGGTGGATGTTGTCGACGCTGGGCACGATCGGAATTCGGGCGTCGTCCTCGCGCTTGTACCAGCGCGGCAGGCTGCGGTTGTAGACCTTGCCGTAGCGGTGGTCGAAGGCGATCTCGCCGAAGGTGACGCCGGAATATGTCCAGAGGTAGGAGCGCACGTCGTGCCGGGTCCAGCCCTTGCCGGCGATGGTTTCCGCGTGCTCGGGCGAGATCACCACGGCGCAGTGGCCGCTACTGACCGCGTTGTTGTGGGCGATGGTGCTCATCGCCGAGACAATGGAGTCGAGAATCCCCTCGGGGTCGTCGGCGACGTGGTTGGTGACGCTGTGCGGCGGCTCGGCCGCGATCAGGAACACCGTCGAGTCGGTCTCGGCATAGCCCTTCTCGACGTGGTAGGGCGCCCACGGGCTGACTTCCTCGTTCTCGGCGATGCAATAGGTGTACTTGGCCGGCGAGCCGAAGGTGCTTTTGTCGAGGTCGCCGGGCCACGCCCCGCCGACGTTCAGGAGCACCATGCGGATCGCCCTTCCGATGGTCGCGTTCGCCCGGTTGCCCGAGCCGAAGACGTTGCAGTCGGCGTTCATGTCGATCTCGCCCCGCACCGGCCCGTTGACCACCAGCAGAGGGGCCGCCATGTGGGTCGTCGCCTGCACCCCGTTGAGGTTGAAGCTGGTGTCGGTGAGCGCCAGTATCGCCGCGCGCACCACCGGCGCATATGCCGGCAGGCAGCCCGCCATCACGCAGTTGATCGCCAGCACCTCGCGCGTCAGGTTGCCCCAGCGCGGCGGCACCCGGCACTCCAGGTGGTCCGGATCGCCGTCGAGCGCCTCGACCATCGCCGCCAGCTTCTCCGGCGTCGGCGGGACCACCGGCAGGCCGTCCGAGACGCCCTGCTCGTAGTACCATTCGACAAGGTCGGTGCCCTCGGGCACGGCATTCGCCGCCGCGGCGTCCGCGCTCGTCTTGTTGGCCGATGTTTGGCTCATAAATCGTTTCCGTAGCGGTATTTACGCGCCAGAGAGAGGCTATATTAGTGCGCGCGCTCTGGCTTGGCGCAAGAGTTTCCGATATTTAGGGCGCTCGCTTGCCGGTCGCCCGCGCGCCGAAAAGCCGGCAAACGCAAGGGAGAGACGACCGAGATGGACTTCTTCGCCCCCCGGATGAGCCGGTTCAAGCCGTCGCCGAGCCAGATCGCCTCGGCCCGGGTGCGCGAGCTGCAGGGCCAAGGCCGCGACATCGTCAAGCTGACCGCGGGCGAGCCCGACTTCCCGACGCCCGACCACGCCAAGGCGGCGGCGATCGAGGTGATGGACCGCAACGAGATCCACTACACCCCGATCAACGGCACGCTGGAGATGCGCAAGGCGGTGCAGGCGAAGTTCAAGCGCGACAACAATCTCGACTACGAACTCGACCAGATCGCGGTCGGCTCGGGCACCAAGCAGGTGCTGTTCAACGCGCTGATGGCAACGGTCGGCGCCGGCGACGAGGTCATCGTCCCGGCCCCGTTCTGGGCCTCCTACCCGGACATGGTGCTGCTCGCCGGCGGCGAGCCGGTGATCGTCCAGGCCGGGCAGAACAACCAATTCAAGATGCGCCCGAAACAGCTCGACGAGGCGATCGGCGCCAAGACCAAGTGGCTGATATTCAGCTCGCCGAGCAACCCCACGGGCGCGACCTACACGCGCGACGAGCTTCGGGCGCTCGCCGACGTGCTGCTGGGGCACCCGCACGTTCATGTCTTGTGCGACGACGTCTACGAGCATTTGCGTTTCGACGGACGGGAGTTCGGCACCCTGGCCGAGATCGAGCCCAAGCTCTACGACCGCACCGTGACCTGCAACGGGGTCTCGAAGGCCTATTCGATGACCGGCTGGCGCGTCGGCTTCGCCGGCGGCCCGAAGGAGATCATCGCCAACCTCTCGAAGATGCAGTCGCAGAGCACCGCCGGGGTCTCGGCGGTGAGCCAGGCCGCCGCAGTCGCCGCACTCACCGGGCCGCAGGAACTCGTCGCCGAGCGCACCGCCGACCTGCAGCGCCGGCGCGACATATTGTTCGAGAAGCTGAGCGCCGCCGAGGGCCTGAACTGCGACCTGCCGGAGGGTGCGATGTACATCTTCTGCTCGTGCGCCGGCGCGATCGGCAAAACGGCGCCCGACGGCAGGGCGATCGAGACCGACACCGACTTCACCATGTATTTGTTGGATTCGGTCGGCGTCGCCGTGGTCCAGGGCGTCGCCTATGGGCTATCGCCCTATTTTCGCGCGAGCTTCGTCGCACCCGAGGAAGACCTGCTGCGGGGCGGCGATCTGATACGACAAGCCTGTGCCGCGCTAACCTGACTTTGGTTCGGGGAATTGGCGGAAGAGAGTGGGAGTCGAACCCACCGGGAACGCCTGGCGCCCCCCACCGGTTTTGAAGACCGAGCGCACCACCGGGCACGATCCCCTTCCAATCCCTATTTTCTGCGATTTAGGCGGAGAACGCCATAAGAACGAACAATGAGTTGGCACCCAAATTGGCACCCAATGGTAACCGAATGTAACCCAGTGTTCTCCGGGCGTTCATTCTTGTAGCGCCTTCCCCCATGCGGCATCCACTTTGAGA
>JASLSL010000119.1 GCA_030743445.1 Alphaproteobacteria bacterium | reverse complement strand
GTACCAGCCGGGATTTTCCATGACGTTGCGCAGGATCACCGGCGGCGTCACGCAGTCGTAGTAGCCGGCGCCGATATAGGACTTGAGCGGCTGGTTTGCCGCCGCCAAATGGCGCAGTTCGGCGAGCACGTCCGGCTCGCTCCGGCTTCGCGGCAGGTCGAGCGGCGCCTCGTTGCGGATCGCATCCGGCACCGCCCGGGCGATCAGATCGCCGAGCGAGGCGAGACCGACAGTCTCCAACATCGCCTCGACGTCGGTCTCGCGCGGGCCGATGTGGCGGGCGACGAAATCGTCCCGCTGCTCGAGTTCTTCCAGTCTCCGTCGGTCGTCCGCCACGGTCCCTATCCTTCCGCTTCGAGGAAAGCCTTGTAGGCGGCCTCGTCCATCATGCCGTCGAGCTCCGATGCGTCGGCGATCCTGAGCTTGAAGAACCAGGCGCCGCTCTCGGGGTCGGCGTTGACCAGTCCGGGCTCGCCGTCGAGCACCGGGTTGGTCTCGGTGATCTCGCCCGACAGCGGGGCGTAGATCTCGGCCGCGGCCTTGACCGATTCGACGACCGCGGCCTGCTCGCCCTTGGCGAAGGCCGCGCCCGCCGCCGGTAATTCGACGAACACGACGTCGCCGAGTTGGCCTTGGGCGAAATCGGTGATGCCGACCGTCGCAATGTCGCCGTCGACGACGATCCATTCGTGGTCCTTGGTGTAGCGCGTATCTGCCATGACGTTCTACCCTTCCCTCAAGCGGCCGGTTTGCCGCGATAGTAGCAATGTTCGACGAACGGAAGCCGGACGACCGAGGCCGCCAGCGGCTTGCCGCGGACGACCGCGTTGAGCGCCGTGCCGGCAACCGCATGGGCGGTCTCGACATAGCCCATGGCGACCGGCCCGCCGACGCTGGGTCCGAACCCGCCGCTGGTGATCTCGCCGACTTTGTTGCCGGCTTGGTCGGTGATCTCGGTGTGCTCGCGCGCCGGGGCGCGGCCCTCGGGCTGGACGCCGACCCGGCGGCGGGTCGGGCCGTCGGCGATCTGTCCCTGCACCACCTCGGCGCCGGGAAAGCCGCCCGCCTCGCGGCGTCGTTTTCCAACCGACCACAGCAGGCCGGCCTCGACCGGTGTCGTGGTCTCGTCGATGTCGTGCCCGTAAAGGCAAAGCCCCGCCTCGAGCCGCAGCGAATCCCGCGCGCCGAGCCCGATCGGCTCGACCTCGACCTCGGCCAGAAGCGCCGTCGCGACCCCCTCGGCCCGGTCCGCCGGAATCGAGATCTCAAAGCCGTCCTCGCCGGTGTAGCCGGAACGCCAGACCCAGGCCGCCGCACCCGCGACCTCGCATTCGAGCATCGACATGAAGGGCGCATCGCCGACCGCCGCCCCCGCGTGGCGGCCGAGCACCGCCGCCGCGGCCGGCCCTTGAAGCGCCAGCAGCGCCCGGTCCTCGAACACCTCGAGGTCGATACCGTGGCCCAGTCCGGCGCGAAGATGGGCGATGTCGGTCGCCTTGCAGGCCGCGTTGACAATCAGGATCAGCCGATCGCCGGCATTGGTCACCATCAGATCGTCGAGGATGCCGCCGGCCTCGTTGGTGAACTGGGTGTATTGCGTCCGGCCTCGCCCGAGGTCCAGGAGGTCGGCCGGCACCAGCGCCTCAAGCGCGGCCGCGACACCTTCGCCGACCAGTGCCAACTGGCCCATATGCGAGACATCGAAAAGACCCGCGGCGGCACGGGTGTGAAGGTGTTCCTTCAGGATACCTGCGGCGAATTGCACCGGCATCTCGTAGCCGGCGAAGGGCACCATCTTGGCGCCGAGCTCGCGGTGCAGACCGTCGAGCGGCGTCCGTCGCAGGTTCTGATCGCTGTCTTGGCTCAGGGGTCCGTCGTTCACTCTCGAGTCCTCCAACAAAGCGAATACGCGACCCCACGCCCGGCCGACCGGACGTGGAGCCCCGCTCTGTCGTGGAACCTGAGAGTATCACCGGGCTAGCCCGGCTTACCCCTTCGGTGAGGCTGCGACCTCGGCCGCCGCCTGCTCTCCAGAGTATCCTCCCCCTACGGTCCTTTCGCCTGAGAGATTCCCGGGGCGGTTGCTCCTTCGGCGCCGGCGCTTGGTGCCGGTCTCTCCCACAGGGTTCGACGGATTACTGTCGAGGGATCGGTTTCCCGCTCCCTCGACAGTAGGCTAAGGCCGATTTCGTGAAAGTCAACCGGTACCCGTTCTAACGCTGACGTCGGTCCCGGCTGAAGTCGAGTTCCGAAGGGGTCATTTCGAAACCGAGATAGATCAGATAATCCGCCGGCTCCAGGTCTTGTCTGACGTCGATACGGAGGGCGAAGTTCTCGGAGAAGGCGACTCTCGATTGCCGTTTACTGAACTTGACGATGAGCGGGAACCTGGTGCGGAAGACGACATTCTTCTTGTCGTCGAGCACGGCGACGAAATAGACCAGATTTGCCTCCCCCTTCGTGTTGGCGGGACCGCGCGCGACCTTGATTTCGGTCGTGACGGTGACGTCGACGTCCTCGTCGCCGATCTGGCAGAAGCTTTCGATCATCTCCAACGAGGCGCGAAACAAAATTCCCGATATTCCGCTCGCCGAGGTGTCGCTGAAACGGGTGAGGTCGCTCGGTTCGTCGAGCACGGCGGTCTGGGGACAGGAAACGCCACGGATGATGTCGCTGCCGAACAGGCCGCCGCTGCCGACCCCAAGGGTGCTGGGGTCCTTTGGCCCGCCGTCGCACGCGGCGACGAACAGCGCCAGACCGATCGCGGCAGCACGGCGCCAAAGGCTCGAGCGCGGATTCGATCCGACCATTAGAGCTTCGCGTGGGTCCCGTCGCAGAGCGGTTTGCCGCCGGTGTTCTTGCAGCCGCAGAAATAGACCGTGCCGTCTTCCTCGGCCTCGTACTTGACCGGCTCGAACCCGGTGTCCTTGTGGCTGCCGTCGCAGAACTGCTGGCTCTGGCTGCGCCCGCAAGCGCACCACCAATAGCCCTTGCCCGCCTCGACTTCGACGGCGTAAGGGGATTTCTGGGCGACGACGGGGTCGGACATGTGACTCTTCCCTCTCCGGCGGGTACGTAATACGTTGGTTCGGTGCGGCCGTGGAGTCTAGTGAAGCGGCCGTGGCGCGACAAGCGCCGCCCGGGACCCCCCGACCCCCTCCCCCGAAACCTTGGAAGGGCAGGATCGCCCGAATTACCACCGATGGCCGTCTATACCGAAGTCACCGACGAGGAACTTGAGGCATTCGTCGCCGAGTACGACATCGGCACGGTCGTCTCGTGCAAGGGCATCGCCGAAGGGGTCGAAAATACCAACTACCTGATGCAGACCCACGACCGGCAATTCATCCTGACGCTTTACGAAAAGCGGGTCGCGCGCGACGACCTGCCGTTCTTCCTCGGCCTGATGGAGCATCTGGCGGACCAGGGCATTCCGTGCCCGACGCCGTTGCACGGCCGCGACGGGGAAGCGCTGCGCGAACTCTGCGGCCGGCCGGCGGCGCTGATCACATTCCTCGAGGGATTATGGCCCCGGCGGGTCCAGCCGATCCACTGCAACGGCCTCGGCGAGGCGCTGGCGCGCCTCCACATCGCCGGATCGTCCTTCGGTATGGAGCGGCGCAACGACCTGTCGGTCGAGGCCTGGCGGCCGCTGTTCGCGCAATCCACGGACCGGGCCGACGAAGTCCAGGACGGCCTTGCCGGCATCCTCGGGGCCGAGCTCGACCATATCCAGGCCAACTGGCCCGACGACCTGCCGGTCGGGGTGTGCCACGCGGACCTCTTCCCCGACAACGTATTCTTCCTCGGGGATCGCCTCTCGGGTCTGATCGACTTCTATTTCGCCTGCAACGACTTCTTCGCCTACGACGTGGGCATCTGCATCAATGCCTGGTGTTTCGAGCGCGACCGCAGCTTCAACATTACCAAGGCGCGGCGGCTGTTGGCCGCCTACCGCCGGGTCCGTCCGTTCTCCGACGCCGAGATCGCGGCCCTGCCGGTGATGGCGCGGGGCAGCGCGCTCCGCTTCCTGCTGACCCGCCTTTACGACTGGCTGCACCCGCCCGCGGGCGCCCTGGTCATGCCCAAGGACCCACTCGAATACCTGCAGATTCTGCAGTTCCACCAACGGGTCTCCGGGCCCGGCGACTATGGCTTGGACTGACGGGGATTTGATCGATGGCGGAAGACGACATCGTCGAAATCTTCACCGACGGGGCGTGCCGCGGCAATCCGGGTCCGGGCGGCTGGGGCGTGGTACTGCGCTATAAGGGCGTGGAGAAGGAGCTCTCGGGCGGCGCGGCCGAGACCACCAACAACCGCATGGAGATGATGGCGGCAATCCGCGGCATCGAGGCGATGACCCGACCGGTGACCGCGCACGTCTACACCGACAGCGAGTACCTGCGTCAGGGCATCACCACCTGGATCGGGAAGTGGAAGAGCAACGGTTGGCGGACCGCCGCCAAGAAACAGGTCAAGAACGTCGATCTGTGGCAGGCCCTGGAGGCCGCGCTGGAGAGCCACGAGGTCGCGTGGCATTGGGTCAAGGGCCACTCGGGCCATCCGGAGAACGAACGCGCCGACGAACTGGCGCGGGCGGCGATCCCGGAGAGCCACGAATAGTCACCAAATAAAACCGTCATTCCCGCGAAAGCGGGAATCCATTCCGTCAAACTCACGGGCCGCTCGATCGTTCGGTCGTATCCTCGGACTGGGTCCCGGCTCGGCTCTGGCGCGCCGTCCGGGATGACGATCTTATTGGGTCGATTGCGCCCTAAAGCGCTTTCAGGACGTCCTCGGCGCTGGACACGTTGAGCCCCGGCTTGGTCTCCAGGGCGAAATGGGTCACCGCCCCATCCTCGACGATCATCGCGTAGCGCCTCGAGCGCGTGCCGTAACCGCGCCCCGACATGTCGCTGTCCAGACCCATGGCCCCGGTCAGTTCGCAATTGCCGTCGCCGAGCATGATCACCTTGCCGGCCGCACCGTGCGCCTCGCTCCAAGCGTTCATCACCATCGCGTCGTTGACCGAAACGCAGGCGACCTCGTCGACGCCCTTCGCCTTGATCGCGTCCGCGTGCGCGACGAAGCCCGGCAGGTGCTTGGCCGAGCAGGTCCGGGTGAAAGCGCCCGGCAGGCCGAATACCACGACCTTGCGGCCGGCGAAGAAGTCGTCGGTCGAGACCGGCTCCGGCCCGCCGTCGGCGCCGAAGGTGAAGAGCGTGGCCGAAGGTATCCTGTCGCCTGTCTTGATGGTCATGCGTCGTCCTCCCGTCCTATATTCGAATCTTACAGGGCCTTGAGGGTTTCCTCGGCGCTCGAGACCGCGAGCCCCGGCCCGTCTTCGAGCGCCATGTGTGTGACCTCGCCGTCCTCGACGATCATCGCGTAGCGCCGCGAGCGCACGCCGAGGCCGCGCTCGGTCAGGTCGAACTCGAGCCCCAATTTGCCGGTCAGCTCGCCGCTGCCGTCGGCCAGCATGTCGATCTTGTCGCCGACACCCTGGTCGACGCCCCAGGCGCCCATCACGAAGGCGTCGTTGACCGAGATGCAGGCGATCGCATCGACGCCTTTGTCGGCGATCGCGTCGGCACTGGCGAGATAGCCCGGCACGTGCTGGCCCGAGCATGTCGGCGTGAAGGCGCCCGGCAGGCCGAACACCACGACCTTGCGGCCGCCGAAATAGTCGTTCGTCGAGACCGCTTCGGGCCCTTCGGCACCGATGCGGTAGAGCGTGCCCGAAGGCACCTTGTCACCAACCTTGATGGTCATGTCACCCCCCTCGAATGCGTTTTTCGTCCTCGTTTCGGCGCGGTCTTCGACCGTCCGCCTGCATTGAGATAAACGAACAGTCGGGGAAGTCCAACTGGAAATAAATTGGCCGGAAATCAACCGTGAGGATTTATTGCTTGGCGAGGCGCACGGCGCCGCCGGCCCGCGTCACCGCGTCGCGCACGGCGCCGCTGGTCAGCAACTCCGGCAACGGCACGCCCCGGGGCGCCTTCGGTCCATAGACGATGTTGAACGGAATGCCGTAGCGCCCGAATTCCGCGAGATAGTTCGAGATCGCGGGATCGGGGCGGGTCCAGTCGGCCTTCATGGCGACGACCCGGTCGCTCGCGAGCCAGGCGGCGATGTCGCCGCGGCCGAGCACCAGGCTCTTGTTGGCCTGGCAGGTGATGCACCAGTCGGCGGTGACGTCGACGAACACGGTCCGTCCCTCGGCGACGAGGCCCGGGATCGCAGCCTTGTCGAACGGCTCCCAGACCGCGTCCGCGAGCGCTTTCCGGCCGACCGACCCCGGCGGTTGCGCCACCAGCGACGCGGCGATCGCGGCAACCGCGAGGACGGCGCTCGCCTTGCCGGCGTGCCGTCCGAGCCAGGAGCCGGATATTTTCCTCATCGCCATCGCCACAACGATCAGCACCAGGAGCGCGCCGACGCCGAGCGCGCCCTCGTCGCCGACCTGGACCGCCAACACCGAGACCAGCCAGACCGCGGTCGCGACGAGCGCGATACCCAAAATCCGGCGCAGCACCACCATCCATCGGCCCGGCTTCGGCAAGCGTGTCGCCAGCGCCGGGAAGGCCGCGACGCCGAGATAGGGCAGCGCCAGGCCGAGCCCGAGGGCGGCGAACACGGCGAATATCTCGCCCGCCCCGCGGCTCAGCGCGAAACCGACCGCGGTGCCGAGGAACGGCGCGCTGCACGGTGTCGCCAACACGGTCGCGAAGGCGCCGGTCAGGAAATGCCCGGCGAGCGAATGGCTGTCCCCATGCCGGCTGGCGAAATCGGCGATCGCCCGCGGCAACCGGGCCTCGAACAGGCCGAACAGGTTGCAGGCGAACAGCGTCACCACGACGCCCATGACCGCCAGGAACACCGGTTGCTGGAACTGGATGCCCCAACCGACCGCCATTCCCGTCGCCTGCAGCGCGACCAGGACCAGCGCCAAAACAAAGAACGCGAACAGGATCCCGGCGGCCGAGGCGATGAAGCCGATCCGCACCTCGGCCTCTTCCTTGCCGCCATGGCCGACCGCCGATAGCACTTTCAGGGACAGCACCGGCAACACGCAGGGCATCAGGTTCAGGATCAGCCCGCCGAGCACGGCAAGCAGCAATATCACGGCGAGCGAGGGCGCCATCGCACTGGGCGCCATCGAAACACCCTGAATCGTCGGCAGCGGCCCGGCGCTGAGGCTCGCGACCCGGACCTCCTCCATCGCCCGCCCGCCGTCGACCAACGTCAGGGTGACGGACGATCCCTCGAACGACGCCGGCGTGACGCCGCCACCCGCGACCGTCAGCACGGCGCGGCGGCCGGCGTCGCCGAACGCCACCTTCGGGCGCTCGAAGGACGCGCCCGCCGGCCCTTCGATGAACAGGTCCGGCCGAGTGAAAGGCTCGAGCGCCGTGGCCTCGACCCGGATCGCGATGCCGTCTCCGGCGGGCCCGAAGGCGACCCGTTCGATGGCGAGGCCGTGGCGCGCCCCCGCCCCCGGCACCCGGTCGTTGTAACGGTCGATCATGTTGGCGAGCGCCGATGGAGCGGCCGGGGCGGCCGGCAGCTCGATCGCCGCCTTGGCGTTGTAGGGAACGCAAATGTCCTTACAGGTCAGATAGTCGACGCTGGCGCGCAGCTCCAGGGGTTCGCCCGGACGCACGAGGCGCGCGGTGATCGGCAGGACGATTTCGTCCTTGTAGCCGAGGGTTTCCAAGCCGAAGATCGAGAACCGCTCGGGCGCCGGCCAGTGCACCTCGATCCCGGCGAGATTCTTCGACTCGCGCCAACTCGGTTTCGGCGGATAGCCGGCGTCGCCCGGCGAGCGCCAGTAGATCTTCCAGCCGGGCTGAAGCTTGAACTGCAGGCCGAGCCGCAGCGTCGAGCGGTCGCCGACGCCCTCGACGGCGGAGACGATGCGCATGCTGACATGGTCGTTGGCGGCCCATTTCCCGGCCATCGCCCAGGCCGAACCCTCGCCCGCCGCAAGGGCGGCGAACATGACCACGGCGGCCCCGAAGGCCGCGAAGTGCCGCAACGCGTTCGACAAATCGGCTCTCCCGTCTTTTCGCATCCCAATATATATGGCACCGCGGCACCGTTGTGCCCCAATTCCGCTCACATTTCCGTGCTTTCCCGTGTTTCGGCTCGGCCTATTCAAATCGGCTCCGGAACGGTATCATTAGCGCTTCAGGGCGCCGTCGCCTCGGAGGACGCCTTTTGACGAACCAGGATAAACAGGCCGAATACCTGACCGGCCAACTGATAATCGCCATGCCGACCATGAGAGATCCGCGATTCGCGCGGACCGTGATCTATATGTGCGTGCACAACGACGAGGGCGCGATGGGGCTGGTGATCAACAAGCTGCTCGACGCCCTGACCTTCGCCGACCTGTTGGAGCAGCTCGAGATCGAATCACTCGGCGTGGCGCCCACGATCCCGATCCATTTCGGCGGCCCGGTCGAGTCCGGCCGCGGCTTCGTCCTGCATTCGAGCGACTATCACAAGGAAGGCACGATCATGGTCGGCGAGACCATCGGCCTGACCGCGACGATCGACATCCTGCAGGACGTCGCCGAGGAACAGGGCCCGAGCAACGCCCTCCTGGCGCTCGGCTACGCCGGCTGGGGGGCGGGCCAGCTCGACGGCGAAATCCAGCAGAACGCCTGGCTCCACGTGCCGGCCGACGACGCCCTGGTGTTCGATTCCGATTTCGACACCAAATGGGAGCGTTCGATCGCCAAGATCGGCTTCGACCCGGCGCTCCTGGCGGGTGATGCCGGCCACGCCTGAGATCGCGCTCAGCCCGGGCGGCCGTCGACCCTGGGCCGGGTCAGGATCGGCCAATGTACGACGCTGAACAGCGCGAAGCCGCCGGCCCAGAGCAGCGCCGCCGCGGTCATCGCGGCGCCATAGTGGTCGGGTAGGGCTAAGGGGCCGACGATCCGCGCCAACGCCCCGAGCGAGACCAGGACGTAGCCGGCAGTCGTCGCCGACGAGACTTCGAGCGCGCGGCCGGTATGCCCCAGGGCGGCGCGCGACATCACACCCATGGTCATGGTGCCGATGGCGCCCGCGGTCAGGGCATGGAGGGCGGCGGTCGGATCGGCGCCCCAGCCGATGTCGGCGAGGCCCTTGAGCAGCAACCCGGCGACGATCCAGAGATAGCCGAGATGCAGGACCCAGAGAATCGGCTCATCGAGGCAGGCGAGCCCGCGCCAACCCGCGAGGCGCGCCGCCTGCAGGGCGGCCGCGATCAGGGCGGCGATACCGCTCGCCTCGGTCCCGGGTAGCGCCAGATCGATCGCCAGGACGGCGACGACAGAGAGGATCGCCAGCACGTCGAGCGCGGGACTGGTGCGCAGCCCGGCCTCGCCGTCCCGCCGGCGCAGGGCGGCGCCGGTGAAGGCCGGGATCACGCGCCCGCCTAGAATCACGATCAACACGACGATCGCGTCGGCGGCGAGCAGCAGGCCGGGTCCGGCGGTCGCCTCGGTCACCGCCATGGCTTCGAGATGAACCATCGCGTTAGCTGCGGCGAGGACCAGCAGTACGACGACGAAGACCGCGTTGCGCTTGGCGCTGCGGGTGAAGATCGGGCCCGCGACGAGAACCGCCAGGACCAACGGGAAGGCGATGTCGACCGCCGCCACCAGGATCGCCGGCAGCGCGCCGCCGAGCCAAACCGCCGCGCGTCCGGCGAGCCAGACCGCGACCAGGGCCACGAGCCGCGGGCGCGGCAGGATCGGGGTACCGCTCCAGCTCGGGACCGCGGTCAGCAGGAACCCGGCGATCACCGCGACGGCGAACCCGAACAGCAATTCGTGGCCGTGCCACATCGGGGCGGGGAGGGCAGCAGGAACCAGCGAATTCCCGGCCCCGAAGGCGAGCCACGCCGCCCACCACGACATGACGATGGTGGCGTAGATCCCGGCGAACAGGAAGAACGGCCTGAGCCCGTAGCCGAGGAAGATCCCGGCGAGCGGTCCGACCGGGGCTTGCCCGCGCTGCGTCACCTTGTCCTCATTCCCGTGGCTGCGGATCGCCAGGCTGGAGCCGCCGATCCGAATGCAGGATTCCGAAGGTCCGGTGGTCCTGCCACTTGCCGTCGATGCAGAGGTATTGGCGCGCCAGGCCCTCCTCGGTGAAGCCGCATTTCAGCAGCAGTCCGGCGCTCGCTTCGTTGTCGGTCAGGCATGCCGCTTCGACCCGGTGCAGGCCAAGCTCGTCGAAGGCCAACCCGAGGACCAGCAGCACCGCCTCGGTCATGTAGCCGCGCCGGGCGTAGGGCTTGCCGGTCCAATAGCCGATGCTGCCGCTCTGGGCCACGCCGCGGCGCAGGTTCGAGAGCGTGATGCCGCCGACCAGCGCGTCGCCGTCGCGCTCGAAGACGAAGAAGCCATGGGCGACGCCGTGCTGCCAATCGCTGGTGAACTTCTTGAGCCGCCGCTTGAAGGCCGACTTGCGGGTCGCGTCGGACGGCCACAGCGGCTCCCAGGGGCGCAGGAAATCGGCGCTGACCCGGCGGATCTCGAGCCACTGCTTGCGGTCGCGGCGGCGCGGCGCGCGCAAGTATACGCGGGGCCCCACGAGCCGCACCGCCGGTGTCCGATCGAGTAGGAATCCGAGCATGCGCCCCTCCGCCGCCGGCCGCTCAACCGGCGAGACAGTCGGCGAGCACGTCGTAGTCCATCAGCTTTGCTGTCGGGCCGATCGCCGCCAGCGTCGGTCGGCCGGCGAAGATGCGATCGGCGACCGATTTGACCGCATCGGCGTCGACCGCCTCGATGCACTCGACCTGTTCGGCGATCGGGATCGGCCGGCCGAACACCAACATCTGCTGGCCGAGTTGCTCGGTCCGCGAGCCCGTCGATTCAAGCGACATCACCGTCGCGGCGCGGAGTTGGTTCTTGGCCCGGGTAAGCTCCGCCTCGTCGACGTCGGACCGGACCTTGGCGATCTCCTCGGCGATCGCGGGCACTAGGTCAACCACCTCGTCCTTGCCGGTGCCGGCGTAGATCCCGAGCAACCCTCCGTCGGCGTAGAACGCGACGTAGGAATAGATCGAGTAGACCAGACCGCGCTTCTCGCGGATCTCCTGGAAAAGGCGCGAGGACATGCCGCCGCCGAAGAGCGTCGAGAACACGGTCGCGGCGTAGAAATCGGGGTCGGTATAGGACACGCCCGGGAATCCCATGATCAGGTGGACCTGCTCCAGGTCACGCTTCTCGCGTTGCTCGCCGCCTTCGTAGGCAGCTTCCTCGATATCGACCTCGCCCTTCGCCGGCAGCTTGTCGAACAGGTCCGCGGTGAGCTCGACCACCCGGTCGTGCTCGAGCTTGCCGGCCGCGGAAACAACCATGCGGTCGGCGCCGTAGGCGCGCTGCATGTAGCCCATGATCGCCTCGCATGGCATCGCGCCGA
>JASLSL010000118.1 GCA_030743445.1 Alphaproteobacteria bacterium | reverse complement strand
ATTCGAGGGAGTTGAATGGGAGTTCCGAAATAAATTCGTCTAGCCCTTCAGGCGTTTTGCGCTCCCGCTCTCTGTGTAGCCGTTCTAATGTGCCCGAGTACGCTGTTCGCGCCCGGGGGGTCCTCTTTTGGCGCTATCCATCGCGAATCAGGTCAACGATTTTCGTAAACAACCAATCGAACCCCGCCGCGAACCACCCGAATTTCCAACCGACTAAACCAAGGGCCGCAATCACAACCCCAGTCCAGGCAGCCTTATTGGACAATATTTGAGCCACGCTTCCCTTCCGGCTGATTTCCCGATCCTTGGCCGTTTTCCGGTTCTCTTTAAGCTTGGACGCCTTTTCAGACTTGGGCACCTTATCTTCATCGAGAAATTCAACCGGCTCGAATTGTGTTGTGGAACCTGTCGAGAGATTAGAATACGCCCGCTGTTTTAAATCTTCTGTGACTAAAGCTTGTTCCCAAGGTTGACGGTAAACACCCGTCAAGGCGTTTACCCTGATCAGCCTTTCGTCGAGCGTTTTCAGCCCGGCTTTGAACTTTTCAATTTTTCCGTCGGTCGGCGGCATCCCGATATATTATCGAACACCCTCGATAGGAAAAAGCCCAACGAGGCCCGGCGCCAGCAACCACCAGTAAGGGGAGGGACCAATGGGCTGTTGGACCCAGGTGTGAACCCGCTCAACAAGCCCTATCGCCGAGCTGAGTTGCTGGAAATGGCCCGATCGATGCTCGATACGGGGGACGATTGAACAACTAGACTGAGGGGCAATACACTCAGCTAAATTGGGACATTGACTCAATTTTCGGGGTACTCCGAATGTCCGCCTTGGGTCAGGAGCGGACATTAATGGCAACGACTAATTACGTTCGCTCGTGACTATTAGCGGACACTGATTAACCACTCGGACCGAGACTCGACCGCTTGCTCTTTGCGGCCAAGCAAGGGCGATCGACCCTCCAAGTTTGGCGCCTGAACCCTGGCTCCCGAGTGGTCCCGATTATCGGACTATGGTCGCGGGGCTCTCGGGCGCGCGCGTGACGATCACGATCCGCGCCGCGCCGTAGCGGCGTTCGTCGTGGAGGGCGAACCCGTCCGGCGGATCGAAATCCTCGCGCGCGCCGATCTCGATCGCTGCGATCGCACCCGGGGCGAGCCAGCCTTTCGCGGCCAGCGCCGCCAACGCCCTCGCCGCGAGCCCCTCGCCGTAGGGCGGATCGAGGAAGACGATATGGCAAGCCGCGCCGGCGGCGGGCGGCCGTGTCGCATCGACGCGCAGAATTTCGGTGCTTGCGGTCTCGCCGCAGGCCTCGATGTTGCGGCCGAGCGCCTCGAGCGCCGCGCGGTCGCGCTCCATGAAGCTCGCGTGCGCCGCGCCGCGCGACAGCGCCTCCAGGCCGAGCGCCCCGGTGCCGGCGAAGGCGTCGAGCACCCGTGCCTCCGCCAGCGCCGGGCCTTCGCCGGTGCGGGCGAGATGGGTCAGGATGTCGAACAACGCGCCCCGCGCCCGGTCCGAGGTCGGACGCACCGCCCGTCCCTTCGGCGCCACGAGGCGCCGACCGCGGTGCCTACCGGCGACGACGCGCACGGGACCTTTCCTTCGGCTGCCCACCGCCGAGTTGTTCGCGCAACACCTTGCCCGTCACCTCGGCGACCGCGCCGCGCCTCAGGTTGCCGAGCTGGAACGGGCCGAAGCTGGTCCGGATCAGCCGGTTGACGTCGTAGCCGAGATGGGCGCAGAGGCGGCGGATCTCGCGGTTCTTGCCCTCGGCCAGCGCCATGGTGAGCCACGCGTTGGCGCCCTGCTGGCGGTCGAGCGCGGCGCGCACCGGCCCGTATTTGACACCCTCGATCTCGACGCCCGTGGCGAGTTTCTCCAAGTCCTCTTGGACGACCCGTCCGTGGACGCGGATGCGATAGCGCCGGACCCAGCCGGTCGAGGGTAGCTCCAACCGGCGCGCCAACTCGCCGTCGTTGGTCACCAGCAGCAGGCCTTCCGACGAAAGATCGAGCCGACCGACCGCCACGACCCGCGGCATTCCCTCCGGCAGGCGGTCGAACACGGTCGGCCTGCCCTCGGGATCGCGCGACGTGGTCACCACGCCGGTCGGCTTGTGGAAGCGCCAGAGCCGGGTCGCCTCGGGCTCGGGCACCGCCTCGCCGTCGAGCGTGATCCGGCTCGCCGCCGTCACGTTGACCGCCGGGCTCTCCAGCACCTTGCCGTCGACCGAGACCCGGCCCTGGGCGATCAGGCGCTCGGCCTCGCGGCGCGAGCAGAGGCCGGCGCGGGCGAGGCGCTTGGCGATGCGTTGCGGTTTGTCCTCGATCATCGGCGGCATCCCTTGGGCGGTGCGGCCGCCGGCGCGGCGCGGCCGCCGGCCCGGCCCGAGGCAACTTAGGACGCCGGCCCGGCCCGAGGCAACTTTGGCCGGTCCTCGGCGATGAAGTCATGGCCCCGAAATCCGGGGCTTGACTCGAAGCATGATATATGTATATACACTTATTATAGATGAACAACGAAACTCAACTTGGGGTAAATCGCTTTCGGTAAATAGGTGTAGATACATCTAACAATGAAACGGGACACGAACTGTCGACGCGCCGATGAGTGAACGGGCGAGCAACCAAACCAAGCGTTATTTCAAAAGCCGAACCTGAAAGGAGATCGAGACATGACTGCAACCGAAGACTTAAAAACCGAACACACCGCCGACCGGTCGAAACTGGTTTGGGTGGCGATCGCCACGGGGCTCGCCCTCTGGTTCGCGGTGATCTTCACGCTGGCTTCCCGCGGCGCCTTCCAAGTGCCGCTTGGCACGCCCCCGCTGCCGACGATGTTGGCGGTGGCCCTGCCGGTGGCCGGCTTCCTCGGATTTTATGTGACCAGCACCGGGGTGCGCGACTTCGTCGACCGCATCGACCTGCGTTTGCTCACCGTGATTCACGCGTGGCGCACGGTCGGGTTCTCCTTCATCGTGCTGCATCTCATGGGCGCCTTGCCCGGGCTCTTCGCCTGGCCGGCCGGGCTCGGCGACATCTCCATCGCGGTGACCGCGCCCTACATCGCGTGGCGCCTCGGCGCCAAGCCGGAGTTCGCGGCGAGCCGGCGCTTCGCCGCCTGGCATGCGGTCGGGATTTTGGACTTCGTCGTCGCGGTCGGCACCGGGGTGTTGTCCTCGGGTGGCTTCGCGGCGATCTACCAGCCGGCGGTGACCATGGCGCCGACGACGGTGATGCCGCTGATCCTGATCCCCGGCTTCTTCGTGCCGTTGTTCACCATCACCCACCTCGCCGCGATCCTGAAATCGCGGCGCCTGGCGCGGGACACCGCCTAGGACAGGCGCCGCTTGACGCCGCCCGCGCCCGGCTTCAGGGTCGGGCGATGGCGGCCCAGGCGACATCCCCGATGGAACTCGCGCTCGGCGAGGCCGCGGCGGCGGCGGCGGCGGGCGAAGCGCCGATCGGCGCCGTCGTCGTCGATGCCGCCTCGGGCGAGGTGCTGGCCCAAGCCCACAACCGGACCGAGCGCGACAACGACCCCTCGGCCCATGCCGAGTTGCTGGCGATCAGGGCCGCCGCCGCCGGGCGGGGCGCGCCGCGGCTCCCCGACTGCGATCTCTACGTGACGCTGGAGCCCTGTGCGATGTGCGCCGCGGCGATCAGCTTCGCCCGCATCCGGCGCTTGTACTTCGGCGCCTACGACACCAAGGGCGGGGCGGTCGAGCACGGGCCGCGGTTCTTCAATCAGGCGACCTGCCACCACGCGCCCGAGGTCTATGGCGGCATCGAGGAGATTCGCTGCGGGGAGCTGCTGACCGAGTTCTTCCAGGGGTTGCGGGACTAACTCTCCCGCCCGATCGCGCGCCAGCCGATGTCGCGGCGGCAGAAGCCGCCTTCCCACTCGACCTTGTCGACCGCCGCGTAGGCGCGAAGCTGGGCCTCCTCGACGGTGGCGCCGCGCCCGGTGACGTTGAGCACCCGCCCGCCCGTGGCCAACAGCTCGCCGTTGGCACCTCGCGCCGTGCCGGCATGGAAGATCAGTACGTTGTCGTCCGAACCGGCGGCCTCGAGCCCCTCGATTAGGGTGCCCTTCTCGTAGTCGCCGGGATAGCCCTTGGAGGCCATCACCACGGTCAGCGCCGCCTCGTCGTACCAGCGCAAATCGAGGCTATCGAGCACCCCGTCGGCGGACGCGATCAGCGCCGGCAGCAAATCCGACATCAACCGCGGCATCAGCACCTGGCTTTCCGGGTCGCCGAAGCGGACGTTGTATTCGATCAGCTCCGGCCCGTCCTGGGTGATCATCAGCCCGGCATAGAGCACGCCCTTGTAGGGCTTGCCCTCGGCGGCCATCGCCTCGATGGTGCGGCGGATGATGCGCTCGTCGACTTCGGCAGCCAACGCCTCGGTCATCACCGGGGCCGGGCTGTAGGCGCCCATGCCGCCGGTGTTGGGCCCCTTGTCGCCGTCGAAGACCGCCTTGTGGTCCTGGGCCGAGGCCAGAGTCAGCGCGGTCTTGCCATCCGAGAGCGCGAACACGCTGACCTCCTCGCCGACGAGGCAGGCCTCGACCACCACCTCGTTGCCGGCCTCGCCGAAGCGCCCGCCGAGGAGGCAATCCTCGACCGCCTGCTGCGCCTCCTCGACGCTCTCGGCCACGGTCACCCCCTTGCCGGCGGCGAGCCCGTCGGCCTTGACCACGATCGGGGCGCCTTGGGCGGCGATATAGGCCTTGGCCGCGCCGGCATCGGTGAAGCGCTCGTAGGCCGCGGTCGGGATGTCGTATTTGCGGCACAGGTCCTTGGTGAAGCCCTTCGAGCCCTCCAGCTCGGCGGCCGCCGCACTCGGCCCGAAGGCCTTGATCCCGGCCGCCTCCAGCCTGTCGACCAGGCCGAGCACCAGGGGCCCCTCGGGACCGACGACGACGAAGTCGATGGCATTCTCTTGCGCGAAGGCGAGCAGGCCGTCGACATCCCCGGCGCCGATATCGACGCATTCGGCCTCCTCGGCGATGCCCGCGTTGCCCGGCGCGCAGTAGAGCTCGTCGCACAGCGGCGAGGCGGCGATGGTCCAGCACAAGGCGTGCTCGCGACCGCCCGATCCGACGACAAGAACCTTCATGAAAATCCCTCGAACGCTTTTGCCAATTCGCGCGGTCCTACATATCATAGCGCCGGTGCGATGACCGATAATTCCAAAACCCCCGAGGGCAACCTGCCCGAATACTCGGTTTCCGAGCTCTCGAGCGCGCTCAAGCACACGGTCGAGGAGTCGTATTCCTACGTCCGGGTCCGGGGCGAGATCAGCGGCTTCAAACGCGCGGCATCCGGGCATCTCTACATGTCGCTGAAGGACGAGTCGGCGGTCCTCGACGCGGTCTGTTGGCGCGGGGTCGCGGGGCGGCTCACGCTGCAGCCGGAGGACGGGCTCGAGGTCATCGCGAGCGGCAAGATCACCACCTATGCGCAGCGTTCGCGCTATCAGATCGTCATCGAGTCGCTCGAGATCGCGGGCGAGGGCGCACTCTTGAAGCTCCTCGAGGAGCGCCGTCGAAAGCTCGCGGAGGAAGGTCTGTTCGACGAAGACCGCAAGCGCGAACTGCCCTACCTGCCGGAGGTGATCGGCGTCGTCACCTCGCCGACCGGCGCGGTGATCCGCGATATTTTGCATCGGCTCGCCGACCGTTTTCCGCGCCACGTCCTGCTGTGGCCGGTGCTGGTCCAGGGCGAGGGGGCGGCGGAGCAGGTCGCGGCCGCGATCGAGGGGTTCAACGGCCTGACGGCCGGTGGCACCGTGCCACGCCCGGACTTGCTGATCGTCGCCCGCGGCGGCGGCAGCATCGAGGATCTCTGGGCGTTCAACGAGGAGGTCGTGGTGCGCGCCGCGGCCGCCTCGGAGATTCCGCTGATCTCCGCCGTCGGCCACGAGACCGACTGGACCCTGATCGACCACGCGGCGGACGTGCGCGCCCCGACCCCGACCGCGGCGGCCGAGATCGCGGTGCCGGTGCGCGCCGA
>JASLSL010000117.1 GCA_030743445.1 Alphaproteobacteria bacterium | reverse complement strand
GCTGGCCGCGCCAGGTGACGATCAACAGACAGGGGATGCGGAACGGCCAATTGAGCGAAGTCAGCGGGTTGACGGCGTTGCCGAGGCCCGAATTCTGGCACATCACCACTGTCCCCCTGCCGGCAAGCCAGGCGCCGGCGGCGATCGCAACCGCCTCGCCTTCGCTCGCGGCACCGACGTATTCGGTCGATTTGTCGCTGATGACGCGATTGATGAGCGGCGTCAGGAACGAGCACGGCACGCCTGTATAGAAGTCGAATCCTCGCGCCTTGGCGGCCGAGAGGAAGCTGTCGGCGCGGATCATCGAAGGGGCGTCAGCGGAAGTTGCGCGCCCGCGCCAAATCGAAGGCGTCGTTGACGTCGAGCCAATGGCCGGTGATGTAGACGACGCGCGGCCTCTCGCCCTTCTCGATCAGGCGGTTCAGAAGATCCGGCACGCTCGCCTTGGCGAGCGATCCGTCGGCCTCCATCGCCTCGATCTCGGCACGAACCTTCTTTGCCCCCTCGGCGTTGAGACGCATCAGACCCATCCACTCGCCGTGCGCATCGCTCTCCGGCATCGCGCTGTCGATCCGGGTCAGGTCGACCGGGCTATCGTCGAGGTAGTCGCCGGTATAGGCCGCGGTACAGGAAACCAGGTCGGCGGTATGCTTCGGCGTATCCTGCCGGTGCTTCTGCCACGCGCCGTCGACGACGACCGCGATGTCGCTCTCGACGTCGAACAGCAAATTCAAAATGTAGCTGCGGAACATGATATCGCCGTAGCTGACGATGCAGTCGCCCTTGAGCGCGTCCAATGCGCAGGCCAACGAGGCCGCCTCTCCGGTCGTCTCGTAATCGTCGTTCAGCACCTTGTTGATGCCGGGGAAGTTAACCGCATCGGCCTTGTGTCCGGCAACCACCGTGATGTCGCGCACGCCCGCGCCGTTGAAAGAGCCGACGAGGCGTTGCAGCAAGGGCTGGCCGCGAACGTCGAGCATGCACTTCGGACGGTCCTCGGTCAGGTCTTGCAGCGCCCGGCCGCGCGAGGCAGCGAGCAGCACCGCCTTGGTCTCTTCGCGCGCGGCGAGGTATCTGCCTTCGGCTTCGGCCAACTCGTCGTTGCCGGCGATCTCGAAGACGTCGCCCAGGTTCGTTACCCTGCCCTCGATCCCGGTCAGGGTTTCCTCTTCCAGAATCTGCCGGCTGACGTCGCGCATGGCGCCGATCGCGGCGCGCAGATTGTGGTTCGCCCAGATCACCAGGTTGATGCCGACTTCGCGGAAATGGTCGGTCGGGGTCGCGTAATACTTGGTCGGCACGATGACTACCGGCGAGCGATTGCCCCACTCGCGCGCGAACGCCAGGATCTCGTCGGCCGTCGACTGCTTGGAGTGGATCAGGATCCCGTCGGCGCCGGCCTCGTGATAGGCTTCGGCGCGGCGCAGCGCCTCATCGAGGCCCCATCCGGCGATCAGCGCCTCGACCCGGGCGATGATGCAGAAGTCGTCGTCCAGCTGGCAGTCCTTGCCGGCCTTGATCTTGCCGCAGAATTCCTCGATCTCGGCGAGTGGTTGATTCTCGCCGAGGAACGAATTGGTCTTCGGGAAGAGCTTGTCCTCGATGCAAACGGCGGCGATATCGCGCTGGCACAGCTTCTCGACGAAACGGCGGAAGTTGTTGAAGTTGCCGTGGCCAGTATCGCCGTCGACCAGAATCGGTTTCGACGTGGCGTCGGCCATGAATTCGAGAACCTCGAGTACCTGGGTCCAGGACGCTTCGTTGCTGTCGCGCACAGCCAAGGCCGTGGACACCGACAGGCCCGAGGCCCAAATACCCTTGAAGCCGACCTCCTCGACGATCTTCGCCGAGAGCCCGTTATGCGCTTCCATGATGAAACTGGTCTCGGGCGAGGTCAGAAGCTCGCGGAACTGCGTGGTCTTCTTGACCGGCGAGGCCTCCGCGTTCGGCAGTTTGACGACCGATTGCGCCATGATTTCCTATACTTCATTCGTTGAACCGGTTGAATGGCGGCGTAGACTTGTCCCCATGAACTACAAATTGCAAGCCTCCATTTTGCCACACGAGCCGGGAATGCGCCGAAAACATCCAATTTAGCGTGATTCTAATCCTCCCGATGGTTCGGTCGCTGTGGCACACTGGCGCCTCAAAGGAAGCTTGCGATGATTTTCGACAATTTACCGACGCCGGTACTGATCCTCGATCGCGGCGTGCTGCAAAGAAATCTCGATGCGATGCGGGAACGCATGCGGGATCGCGGCGTTATGCTTAGGCCGCATCTCAAGACCGCGAAATCGGCCAAGGTCGCGACCCTTGCATTGGGCGATACCGACGGGGCGGTCACGGTTTCGACCCTGGCGGAAGCGGAATACTTCTTCGCCGCCGGCTTCACCGACATCGCCTATGCGGTCGGGATCGCGCCGGCGCGATTGGATCGGGTCGCCGCCATTAGGACCAAGGGATGCGCCCTCAAGATTTTGACCGACAATGCGCCGGCGGCCGAGGCCGTCGCCGAGCATGCGGCGGGGAACTCCAGCACCTTCGACGTGTTGATCGAGGTCGATACCGGCGAAGGTCGAGCCGGCTTGCCGCCCGACAGCGACGATCTGCTGGAGATCGGTCGAATTCTCGACGCGGCACCCGGGGTCGCGCTCGCCGGCGTGTTGACCCATGCGGGGCACTCATACGCCTGCGAAGGCCCCGAAGGCATCCGCGACGTCGCCGAGGAGGAACGCGCCGGCATCGTCGCCGCGGCCGAGCGCCTGCGGGCGGCGGGTCTACCCTGCCCCATCGTCAGCACCGGATCGACCCCGACCGCGACGCATGTAGAGGATGTCTCCGGCGTGACCGAAATGCGGCCCGGCGTTTACATGTTCAACGACTTGAAGCAGCTATCGATCGGTTCCTGCGCGCGCGGCGATTTGGCGCTTTCCGTATTGGCGAGCGTGATCGGGCAGAACCGGCGTCACGGCCATCTCCTCCTCGATGCGGGCGCGCTGGCGCTGTCCAAGGACATAAGCGCCCACGATGCCGATCCCGCGATCGGCTATGGCGAGGTTTGCGACGCCGAGACACTGGAGCCGCTCGCCGGTCTCCACGTCGCCGGCGTCAGCCAGGAACACGGCGTCGTCCCGGTCGACGATCCAACCATGTTCGACCGGCTGCCGATCGGCGCCCGGGTCAGGATCCTGCCGAATCACGCCTGCATTACCGCGGCCGGCTACGACCGCTATCACGTGCTGGAGAACGGCGCGGTGACCGAGGAATGGGACCGGGTCAACGGTTGGTAGGCGTCGATGTTGATCCCGGGCGCGGATTTCACGATTATGCGCCCCAAATCGACAGAAAGGTGGACGGGCAATGACGGATTGGAAATCGATGCTCTTGGACGATCCCAAGGATTGGCCGCAGGAGGTGGTCGTACAACTCGAAGGGGCGCACGAGGACGCGCGCGGCTATATCCAACCGCTCTGCGATCTGCCGATGAAGAGCGCCTCAATGATTTTCTCGAAAAAGGGCACCGTCCGCGCCAACCATTTCCACCATACCGACTGGCATTACTGCTACGTC
>JASLSL010000116.1 GCA_030743445.1 Alphaproteobacteria bacterium | reverse complement strand
TCGACGCCGTCGCGAATCTCGGTCTCGCCGAGCCCGGCGTAGCCCAACAGCAGGCCCTGGCGGTCGGGCGGGCCGTGATAGTAGGTCGAGAGCGCCGGCGCCTCGACACCCTCGGCCCGGGCGCGGGCCGACAACACGCGGTCGTCGATGCCCTTCGCCAGCCGGGCTACGAGGTGCATCCCGGCCTCGTCGGGAGCGAGCGCGAGGTCGGGCCCCGCCGCCATCACGTCGAGCAGCATCCGCTGGCGTTCGGCATAGAGCGCGCGCATGCGGCGGATATGGGCCGCGAGATAGCCCTCGGCGATGAAGTCGGCGAGGGCGGCCTGGGCGATCGAGGACGGGTGGGTGTCGACCAGCACCCGGACCCGGATGAAGGCGTCGACCAAGTCCTCGGGCACGATCATGTAGCCGATGCGCAGCCCCGGGAACATCACCTTGGAGAGCGAGCCGACGTAGATCACCCTTCCCTCCTCGTCGAGGCCCTGGAGGGCGGCGAGCGGCCGGCCGCCGTAGCGGTATTCGCTGTCGTAGTCGTCCTCGAGGATGAAGGCGTCGGCCTCGCGCGCCCATTCCAGGAGCTCGAGCCGCCGGGTCAGGCTCATGGTCACGCCCAAGGGGTATTGGTGCGACGGCGAGACGCAGGCGAGCCGGGCGGCGGGCGCCAGTTTGCGGCCGGCGGCGACGCTCAACCCCTCGTCGTCGATCGGCACCGGTGCCAGACTGGCGCCCGCGGCGAGCAGGGCGCCGCGCATGCCGGGGTAGCCGGGCTCCTCCATCCACACCGTGTCGCCGGGATCGATCAGCACCCGCGCCATCAGGTCGAGCGCCTGCTGCGCGCCGGAAACGACCACGACCTGGTCCGGCGTGCACGAGACCGCCCGGGCGGCGCCGAGATATTGCGCGATCGCCTCGCGCAAGGGCCGATAGCCTGCCGGGTCGGCCGCGACCAGGAAGCTCATCGACGGCCGCCGCCAGCGCCGGGCGATCAGCCGGGCCCAGTCCTCGAATGGAAAGCGGGCGAGCTCGGGCAGGCCCGGCGAGAAGGCCCGCGGTCTCGACTCTTGCCTGGTGCGAATCCCGGCGAGATAGGCGCCGCGTTCCGACGGCCCGCGGCGGCGCCGCCGCCCCCCCGATGTCCGGCCGGCCGCCGCCCGTGCGTTCAACAACTCCTCGGGCAGGATCGTCGACACGTACGATCCCGCCCCGGTCCGCCCCTCGACATAGCCCTCCGCGTGCAACTGCTCGAAGGCGGTGACCACGGTGTTGCGCGACAGGCCGAGATCGCGCGCCAGGGTCCGGGTCGCCGGCAGCCGTTGGCCCGGCGCCAGCCGGCCGTCGAGAATCGCCTCGCGGATCGCGAAATAGATCTGGCGGTAGAGCGGCTCCGGCGACTTGGGGTCGACCGCAAGCGCGGCCAGATGCGCGGCGGAAGTGCGTTTGGGCACGGCTTGGGTCCCTTATAATGGCCCCATTGATATAGATGAATTGGCCCTTTCAACCAATCCATTTTGTCTTGATGGTATGGCCTACCGGCTTCAATCAAAGCCGTCATTCCGGACGCCGCGTAAGCGTCGATCCGGAATCCATGCCTGGGACTCTCGGATAGAACGACCGCTCAGGCATGGATTCCCGCTTGCGCGGGAATGACGATGAATAAGACGAGGAACGACTGCCATGAACGACTTTGCCGTCACCGAACGCACCCGGGTCAAACGGATCCACGAGCGCGGCCATTACGACCGCGAGACCGTCCACGCGGTCCTCGACGCCGGGATGATCTGCCACATGGGCTTCGCCGTCGACGGCAGCCCGTTCGTCGTGCCGACCGCCTATTGGCGCGAGGACGACACGGTCTATGTCCACGGCTCGTCGGCGAGCCGCACCTTGCGATCGTTGAGGGGTGGAATCGAGGTCTGCATCGCGGTGACCCATCTCGACGGGCTGGTGCTGGCGCGCTCGGGCTTCCATCACTCGATCAACTATCGCTCGGTGATGATCTTCGGCACCGCCGAGTTGGTCGAGGACGCGGACGAGAAGATGGCGGCGCTCAAGGCGTTCATGGATCGCATCACGCCGGGGCGTTGGGACGAGGTGCGCCCGCCGGACGATCAGGAATTCAAGGCGACGATGGTGCTGCGGGTGCCCTTGGAGGAGGTCTCGGCCAAGGTCCGGATCGGCCCGCCGATCGACGACGACGAGGACTACGCGCTGCCATGCTGGGCCGGGGTGGTGCCGCTCGGCATCGCCATCGGCGACCCGATACCCGACCCGAAGCTCGCCGACGGCATTCCGGTGCCCGACTACGCCACGAACTTCAAGCTGGGTTGACCGGCAAAGCGCGTCGACCAACTTAATTCACTGCTTATCCGGTGATGCTTCGGTAAACTCCGACGTCGCGATCGGTATCGCTTAAGGGATTCGAAAGATGAAAATCCAGTCGCTCGGCCATGTCGTGCTCAAGGTCGCCAACCAGGCGCGCGCCGAAGAGTTCTACAACGGGTTCCTCGGCCTGCCGATCGCGGCCCGGTTCGAGCGCCTCAACATGACCTTCTTCAGCCTCGGCGATCATCACGATTTCGCCGTCATGGCGGTCGGCGACGATGCCGCGGGCGCCGACGATAAGGCGGTCGGCCTGCAGCATGTCGCCTTCAAGATCGGCGACGATCCGGAGGTCCTGATCGAGGCGAAGGCGAAATTCGACGCCGCGGGCATCGAGGTGCGGGCGGTCGACCACGAGGTCACCCAGTCGCTCTACTTCTTCGACCCGGACGGCAACCAGCTCGAGGTCTATGTCGACGTATCCGACGAATGGAAACGCGATCCGCAGGCGGTCGCCCAAGGCAGGCCGTTGGATATCTAGCCGTCGGAAGAACGCCCGGATACGAAGATCTCGCCATCGAGCCGGAGACCAAGCAACTTTCCGTGACCGCCGGGGATTTTCGTTGTTTCGCCCTTGTCCTGTGGCATAAAAGGGCCGACGAAAATCATGAGGCCCGCCCAGGCGGGACCCTTGGGGACCTCAATGAACGTACTCCGCCCCGCCGCCGAAACGCCACTCGATCGGGCCAAGTTCCAAAACCCGGACGTCACCGCGAAGGGTGAGCCACGAGCCTTCATCGCCGCGACCCGGCTAGCGGTCCTGTGGTTCAACACCGGCACGCTGTGTAACCTGACCTGCGACCACTGCTATATCGAATCGAGCCCGAAGAACGATCGCCTCGCCTATCTGTCGCTCGCCGAGGTGACCGGCTACCTCGACGAGATCGGGGCCAACCGCATGGATACCGAGGAGATCGGCTTCACCGGCGGCGAGCCGTTTATGAACCCGGACCTGGTGGCGATGATGGAAATGGCGCTGGAGCGCGGCTTCCGCGTCCTGGTGCTGACCAATGCGATGCGGCCGATGATGAAGTGCGCCGACCGGCTCGCCGGCTTGGTGGCGCGCCACGGCGAGAAGCTGGTGGTCAGGGTATCGCTCGACCATTACTCCGCATCCTTGCACGAAAGCCTGCGCGGCGCCCATAGCTGGCGGCGCACGCTCGACGGCATCCGCTGGCTCGTGGAGACCGGGGCGACCCTTCATATCGCAGGCCGCACCTGCTGGGGCGATTCCGAGGACCGGATGCGCGAGGGATACGCCCGCCTGTTCGAGGCCGAGGGTATCCCGGTCGACGCCGGCGACCGGACGGCGCTGACCCTGTTCCCGGAGATGGACGAAACCCAGGACGTCGCCGAGATCACCACCGGATGCTGGGACGTCCTCGGCATCGCACCCGAGGCGATGATGTGCGCGACCTCGCGCATGGTGGTCAAACACAAGGGCGAGGACCGGCCGGTGATGGTGCCGTGCACCCTGCTGCCCTACGACCGGCAGTTCGATATGGGCCACGATATCGCCGATGCGATGACGCCGGTGAAGCTCAACCATCCGCACTGCGCCCGGTTCTGCGTGCTCGGCGGCGGGTCGTGCAGCCACGCCGGTTGACCGCAGGGTTTTAACCTCCAACAGAATGATCTTATGATCGGCGGCGTGAGCCAAGACCAACCATATCAGGGCATCAAGGTCCTCGATGTCAGCCAGGGCTTCGCCGGCCCGTACTGCGCTGCGCTGTTCGCGCTCTATGGTGCGGAGGTGATAAAGGTCGAACCGCCCGAGGGCGACTGGATCCGGCAGATCGGGCAAGCTTATGGCGACCACACACCGCTCGGCATTATCGCCAACCGGGGTAAGAAGTGTCTCGCCCTCGACCTCAAGAAGGACGGCGCGGTCGAGCTTTTGCTCGAGCTCGCCAGGGACTGCGACATCTTCATCGAGAGCTCGCGCCCGGGCGTCGCGGACCGGCTCCATATCGGCTACGAGGACATCCGCAAAGTCAATCCGAACGTGCTTTACGTCTCGGTCAGCGGGTTCGGTCAGGCGGGCCCGAACGCCGGCCGGCCGGCGACCGACACGGTGATGCAGGCCTTTTCGGGAATCGTATCGGTCAACGAGGGCATGGACGGGGTGCCGCACCGGATCGGCATGCTGATCGTCGACACCTCGGCCGGGGTCTATACCTTCCAGGCGGTCCAGGCGGCGCTTTATGCGCGGCGCGAGAGCGGCGAGGGCCGCTACCTCGACATCAACCTGATGCAGAGCACGGCGGCCTTCCTGGCGCCGAAGATCGTCGAGTACCACCTCACCGACGGCAATCCGCGGATTCTCAACGCGCCGACCGGCAGCTTCCAGACCAAGGACGGATGGCTCGCCGTCGCCATTATCCGCGAGCCGAAGTACGTCCATATGTGCGAGCTGATCGGCCGGCCCGACCTCGCCCGGGACCCGCGCTTCGACAGTTTCGAGAAGCGCGCGGAGAACACCGCAGCACTGCTGCCGGAACTGCGCAAGACCTTCGCCGAGGAAACTTCGGCGGTGTGGGCCGAGAAGCTTCAGGCGGCGGAGATCCTGTGCAGCCCGGTCAACGACTTCGGCGACTGGCTCGCCGACCCGCACGTGCGCGAGGTCGGCAAGGTGACATTGCTCGATCAGCCCGACGCCGGAACGATCCCGGTGCCGGACGTGCCGGGCACGACG
>JASLSL010000115.1 GCA_030743445.1 Alphaproteobacteria bacterium | reverse complement strand
CGCTGTGGACGTGGTCTCGCTGTCGGTTTCGGTGTCGCTGTCGTCCGTGGCGGCGACAGCAGTTTCGGCATCGAGCACCGGCGAGACCAGGAACTCGTCGGCGCCGCGCGCATCGTCTGATCCGGGCGCGATGGAAGGCTGGAACCCGGTGGTGGCCTCGGATTCGGGCATCAGCCGTGGCGCGACGCGAAGCGGGCGCGCAGCCGTTCCCTCGGCCGCGACGCCAAGCCCCGGGCCCACGCCGCCGGTCCCCGAGGTCGCATCCCCCGATGGTGAAAATTCCGACGTGCCCGGTTCGGTCACGCCGAGGGTCGAGGCAGCCGAATCCGAAAATCCTCCACCTTGCGGGACGTCCGGGGTGGCCGGCTCGACATCGCCGTCGAGGCCGGTCGCGCCACTATCGTTGCGGGCGCCGACGCCGGATAGCGTATCCGCGGTTCGAGAGCCGGAATGCATGGCGCCCAGGGAGTGGTCGGCCTGCTCGCCTTCGTCGGCCGAGAGCGCCCGCTCGGCGTCCTCGACCGAACTCTCTCCGGCAGCCCGCGCGGCGGCGATCTCCATCAACTCGGCTGCGAGCTCGAGGTCGTCGTCGGAATCGTTGCGAATATCTTCGGCCATGGTCTACCTGACAACGGTGGCGCAAACAGCGGCGCGGCTTCCTGCCGCGCCACGCAGGCATTATGCCGAATCTACCATGATCGGCCTAACAGCCCGTTGAAAAAGGCGCCATTGACCGGGTTTCACCCCACGGCGAAACACAACGCGGCGAAGGCGGTTTCGCCATCCTGCGAGACGATGGCGACGATCTGAACGACCAGAACGGCTCCAGCGGGTGCAACAAGCACGAAAATACAGCCATATCCGCCCGCCACGGCCTGCCGCGGGGTGCCGGCGCCGATGAGTTGGCGCATCAGCAATGAGAGGTTGTGGCCGGCGACGTGAAGCAGGTATCGCTTGTGCACGTTCTCGCGCCCGCGCAGCCAGGTTCGGCGCATGCCGCCGCGATCGAGGGTGTGGGCAAAGCAGCGCTCGACGATCTCGGCGCGCAGCTTGAAGGCCTCGCGGGCGACCCCGGACTCGAGCCGTACACGGTTGTTGGTGACCGCCCGACGCGCCGCCTCATCACCGCGCCAGCGCGAAAAGCCCTTCTGCTTGGGCTCACTGATCCGGGTCTTCCAGGGACTGTCGTCCAGGGCCTTCAAGAGCGCCCGTGAATGATACCCTTTGTCGGTGACGCATTCGGTCGGGTTCTCCGCCGTCGGCGCCGCATCCACGGCCTCGAGGTTTGCCTCGGCCGCCGCCAGGGTCTTGGAAAGTGTCGTGGTGTCGCCCTCATCGGCTGGGTGCAGCTCGGCCGCCACCACCGCGCCGGTGTCCAGATCGACCGCGTGCTCGGGCTTGTAGGCCAGATGGGTCGTGCCGTCCTTCATCTTGGCGATCTTGGCCTCGGGGTCGCTCTTGGAAACCCAATCCTGGTTCGACAGCTTCTTGCCCTTGCGCTTGCGGTCCACACGCGCCAGGTCCTCGGCCGTGGGCGTCTCAATGCCGCTCTCCTGGGCCAAGCGCTCCAGCATCTCCCGGTAGCCCTCACCCGTGTCGCGCCGCACGATGTTGCGCAGCGCCGCGTTGGCCTCCATGGTCGAAGCATCCACCCCGATGCGGTCGCCCGTCACCAGACCCGCCTCGGCGATCAGCGCCAAAACCCAGTCGAACACCGCCGCGTGCACCTCGTGAGGCAGGCGCGCGCGGGTCTTCGACAGCCACGAATGGTCGGGCACACGATCCCGGCTCTCCAGCCGCAGGAACTCCCGAAGCGACAGCGAATCCGAGCAGCGCCATTCCAGCCCGCGCTCAGAGTCGATGCCCTCGAAGTAGCCCACCAGGTGCATGCGGAAATAGCGCCCCGGCGGAACCGAAGGCGCTCCCAGTCTGGCAGCGTAATAGGGCTTGCAGGTCGTCTCAGCGAAGTCGTCGAAGCCGCCCTCGATCAGGACCGACTGCAGACGGTCGTAAAACACATGACCCGGCGAGCGCGGCATCTCCGCCCATCCCACCATCAGATCCCCCTGAAGATCCTTCTGCTGTCCCATCGCCATCGGCCAATCCCCCGGTCAAATCAGAACATCAGAGAATCAGACCGGGCCGCTTGCGTCCAGTGCAGACTTCGTCAACGGGCTGAGTAGACCGCATCCTCGGTGAACATGTCGATCCAGTCGTCCCAGCGCCGGCGGTCGAGCAGCATCGCCTCGCGGTAGGCCAGCCGGGCAACCTCGGCGTGGAGATCGGTCTCGGCGGTCATTGGACGGCCTCCCAGTCGCACATCAGATCGCGCCAGCGCCGGTGCAGATCGAGCGATCGCCGCGAAACATGCCGTCGTCCGGCCGGTCGTCGATCAGCGAGGCGAATTGCCGGGATATCCGGCTTCCGTCCACTCTCGCTCCTCCGAGTCTGGGCGCGCTCAGATGCCTTCGAGCTTCATCAGCTCGACGGCGTTGTCGTGATAGATCTTGTTGCGGTCTTCCTCGGAGATATCGAGCGAGTCGACGACCTCGATGGTGTCGCGGATGTACAT
>JASLSL010000114.1 GCA_030743445.1 Alphaproteobacteria bacterium | reverse complement strand
TGCTCTTCATCGAAAGCATCCCGTCGCGCGAGACGCGGCTTTTCATCGAACGCGTCATGACCAACCTTTGGATCTATCGTCACCGCCTCGGCCAGCCGGCGCCGTCTCTCGACACGGTCGCCGCCGGCGATTGGCCGCGCTACAATGGGCTCGACGACAACGATACCAAGGTCGCGACCCGTGGCGATTGACGAGAAAATAGACTTCATCCCGGTCAACATCGCGGTCCTGACGGTCTCGGACTCGCGCACGCTCGACGACGACCGCTCCGGCGACACCCTGGTCGAGCGCCTGGAAGGCGACGGCCACAAGCTCGCCGACCGCGCGATCGTCAAGGACGAGGCCGACACGATCGCGGCGCAACTGCAGCGATGGATCGACGATCCGAAGATCGACTGCGTGATCGCGACCGGCGGCACCGGGGTCACCGGGCGCGACGTGACGCCGGAGGCGATGGAGCGGGTCTCGGAGAAGGACATCCCCGGCTTCGGGGAGCTGTTCCGCTGGGTCAGCTTCGAGAAGATCGGCACCTCGACGATCCAGAGCCGGGCCACGGCGGGTGTCGCCAACGGCACTTATCTGTTCGCCCTGCCGGGCTCGACCGGCGCCTGCCGCGACGCCTGGGACGAGATCCTGCACCACCAGCTCGACATCCGCTTCCGGCCGTGCAATTTCGTCGAGCTGATGCCGCGGCTGCTGGAGAAGTAGTTCTTAAAAAAGGTGCCAAGAAAAGGTGCCAGGCACCAATTAAGTAGGAGCCTGACAACTTTTATTACTCAACGATATCAATGAATTGAGAGAATAAAAAAGGTGCCTGGCGCCTTTTTTATTTGGCGCTCAGCGCAAATCCTTGGCCTCGTCCAAATCGGCGAGCGTGTCGACCAGCGCGTGGCTAACGCCCGGTCGGATATTGGCGAGCGTGTCGGCAAGCGCATGGCGGGTCGACCACCGCACGCCGCGGAAGAGGCCGGCCAGCGCCTTCCGGTCACGCACACCCACAAGCCAATAGCCGCCGTCCGCGGCCGGCCCGAACACCAGTTTGTTCGACCCGAGGGCCCGGAAAGCGCGTTCGACGTGACGTGGCGCCAAGTCCGGAATGTCGGTGCCGACCAGGACCGCCGGCCCCGGCGGGGCGCCTCGGAGGGCCTCTGCCATGCGCCGGCCGAGACCGCCCCTCGCCTGGTCCCGGCGGGGCAAATGGCGCGGCCAGCGATAGGATTCCCTTGTGGCGACCACCTCGGTGCGCCAACGCCGGTCGGCGGCGAGCCGGCGGACGGTTTCCCGGAGCAACGTCTCGTAGACGCGCCGCGCCTCGACATCGCCGATTTCCGCCGCGAGTCGTTTTTTTACCACGCCGAGCCGCGGCGCCCGGGCGAAGATGATCAGGGTCCGCCTCACCCGTAAAGCCTTTGGATCGCGCGCGGCGGCAGACCGAGATAGTAGAGCGCGAGGCACAGCAAATTGCGCGCCGGCCGTAGCATGTACCCTTCCTCGCGGTAGCGCTTGGCCGAGGTCACCGCCCGGTGGCCGAGGGCGACGAGCCGCCGCCGGCCCAGCCGGCGCGCCAGATCGACATCCTCCATCAACGGCAACGGCCGGTAGCCGCCGACCCGGTCGTAAAGCGTGTGCGAGATCAACAGCCCTTGGTCGCCATAGGGCAGGCCGAGCATCCTGCAGCGCCAGGCGACAATGCGCTCCAATCGTCGCGCCGCGACGACCCCGTCCTCGAGCGCGAAGCGGAAATAGCCGGCACGCTCCCGGTTCGCGCCCGCCGCGATGAAGTCGCCGACGACCTTGTGCCAACCCGCCTCGAGCGCGGTGTCCGCGTGCAGGAACAACAGCCAGGCTCCGCGCGCCGCTTCCGCGCCCGCCGCGAGCTGGCTGCCGCGCCCGCGCTCGACGGCGATCAGGCGCGCGCCGGTCTCCTCGACGATTATCTGGGTCTCGTCGGTTGAGCCGCCGTCGGCGACCACGACCTCGTGGATCAGGTCGAGCGCGTTGAAGTCGTAAAGCGACGCGATCGTCCGGGCCAAGCCGCCGGCGGCGTTGAATGTCGGGATGACGATGCTGAGTCGGCCCATAAGGCAGTCTTAGCACGCCGCCCGGGGACTTGCGACTGCACGGAAACACTTGAATGTTCTATCTTTGTTCTATATGGTGGGCAAGATGATGAACGCACTTCCCGATCTGCCGCAGAAGGGACGCGGCGCCGTCAGCAACCGCACCGGCCGTTTCGAGCCGGCCGAGCGGATTGCGGTCGACGACGGCTGGAGCGAGGCACGGGAGGCCGAGGAGCCCGAGGCCCCGCGAACGACCCTGGAGGTCGATACGACGCGGCGCATCATCACCCGGAACCGATCGCCCGACGTGCCCTTCGACCGCTCGATCAACCCCTACAAGGGCTGCGAGCACGGCTGCATCTACTGTTTCGCCCGGCCGACCCACGCTTATCTCGGTCTCTCTCCGGGGCTCGATTTCGAAACCCGCCTGTTTCACAAACCCGATGCGCCGGAACGCCTGTTGGAAGAGCTCGCCGACCCGAAGTACCGGCTCGGAATCCTCGCGCTCGGCGCCAACACAGATCCCTACCAGCCTGTCGAGCGCGAGCAGAAACTGACCCGCCGGATCCTCGAGGTGCTGGCGGCGCACGACCATCCGGTGGCGATCGTCACCAAGTCGACCCTGGTGCTGCGCGACGCTGATATCTTGCGTGACATGGCGGCGAAGGGCCTAGTCTCGGTGTCGATCTCGGTCACCACGCTCGACAACAAGCTGGCTAGACGGATGGAGCCGCGGGCGCCGACGCCGGGCAAGCGGCTCGCCACTATCGGCTCGCTTTCGACCCTCGGGGTGCCGGTCTCGGTGCTGGCCTCGCCGATGATCCCGGCGCTCAACGACTTCGAGCTCGAGGCGATCCTCGAGGCCGCCGCGGGCGAAGGGGCGGGCTCGGCGAACTACATCGTGCTGCGCCTGCCGCGCGAGATCGCAGGCCTCTTCGCCGAGTGGCTCGAGGCCCACTATCCGGACCGGGCGCGCCACGTGCTCGGCCTGATGCGCCAGATGCATGGCGGCGAGATTTACACTTCGAACTGGGGCGAGCGCATGACGGGCAGCGGCGAATACGCCGAGCTGCTGCGCCAACGCTTCCAACTGGCGCTCCGCCGTTACGGCCTCGCCCAAAGGGTCCACGACCTCGACACCTCGCGCTTCCGCCGCCCCGAGCGCGCCGGGGACCAGCTCGACCTGTTCGGGGCTTAGTTTTCGTTGTCATTCCGGACGGCGCGCGAGCGCCGATCCGGAATCCATGCCTGAGACTCGGGACACGCGCGATACCGCATTTGTCGGCTATGCTCAGGCGTGGATTCCCGCTTGCGCGGGAATGACGGTCATCTTCAATTGTCCAATGACAAAGTAAAAAAGGTGCCTGGCACCTTTTCCAAGGACGAGTCACGAGCCGCGGTTTGTGATACCTTGCCGCTCTCATGGAGGGCGGGCTCGAACTCACCGGCATCGCCATCGTCGCCATCGCGGCGACGCTCTGCGGCATGGCGATGACACGGCTCCGCCAGCCGCCGATCGTCGGCTATATCCTCGCCGGCGTGATCCTCGGTCCTTCCGGCTTCGGCTTCGTCGCCGACCGCGAGCAGATCGCCGCACTGGCCGAGCTCGGCGTGCTGATGCTGCTCTATTTCGTCGGCATGGAGCTGTCGTTGCGCAGCTTCCAGCGGATGTGGCGCATCGCGGTCCTGTCGATGGCTCTGCAGCTCGGCGCCAGCCTGGTGGTGATGCTGATCCTGCGCGGCTGGCTCGGTTGGCCGCTTTCCCACGCGGTGTTGTTCGCCTTCGTGCTGGCGCTCTCCAGCACCGCGGTCGGGGTCAAGATGATGGAGGACGTCGGCGCGCTGCGCCAGCGGGTCGGGCGCATCGCGGTCGGCGTGCTGATCGCCCAGGATTTGGCGGTGGCGCCGATGCTGCTGATCGTTGGCGGTATGGCCGGCGGCGGATTCGATTGGTGGGTCCCGATCAAGGTTGCCCTCGCGGTCGGGCTATTGGTACTACTGATCCAGCGGCTCAGCCGTGGCCGCAAGATCGACCTGCCGATGGCCAATCTGATGCTCGCCAAGGTCGACCTCACGCCCTTGGCGGCGCTGACCTGGTGCTTCGCCTTCGCCGCGATCGCCGGCCTGGTCGGGCTCTCGGCCCCGTTCGGCGCGTTCCTCGCCGGTCTCGTGGTCGGCAGCAGCCGCCAACGTCACTCCATCTTCGAGACCGCCAAGCCGATCGAATCGATCCTGCTGATGATCTTCTTCCTGTCGATCGGGCTGTTGGTCGACCTTGGTTATATCTGGCGCAATCTCGGGCTGGTGCTGGTGCTCTGGGCCTTCGTCACCGTGTTCAAGACCGCGCTCAACACCGGCGTGCTGCGGCTTCTCGGCGAGACCTGGCAACATGCGTTCCTGTCGAGCCTGTTCCTGGCCCAGATCGGCGAGTTCTCGTTCGTCCTGGGCGCGGTCGCGATCGACCACGCGATCATCGATTGGGAGCTGCACCGCCTGATCGTCGCCGTCACGGTGCTATCGCTGGTCACCAGCCCGTTTTGGATGAACAGCGCGCGTCGGGCCGGGCACCGCGCCGCCGGGCAGGTCGATTCGATCGGCCGGCTGCTGCGCCTGGTCTACTTCCGCGAATGGCGCGTGACCCGGCGGCTGACCGGGTGGCTGGTCGATCTCGGCTATGCCCTGCTGACCCGGATCGAGATCGCGGTCGAGCGGGTGCGCCGCCGCTTCCGCGACCGCCGCCAGGCCAAGGCCAAGGCGGCGTCTGGACCGTCGAGCGCGGAAACCGACGCCGACAAATTGATCGGCGGACCCGATGCCTGATTTCGCCTTGGAGGATTTGGCCCTGGGAGATGGAGTCGGCCTCGTCGCCGGAATCGACGAGGCGGGACGCGGTCCGTGGGCCGGCCCGGTGGTCGCCGCGGCGGCGGTGCTCGAGCGCACGGCGCTGCCGAACGACCTCGCCCGCGGCCTCGACGATTCGAAAAAGCTCAATAAGAGCCGGCGCGAGGAACTGCTCGTCGCCCTCGGCCCGTGCGCAGCGATCGGGATCGGCCGGGCCTCGGTCGAGGAGATCGACAGCCTCAACATCCTCGCCGCCACCATGCTCGCGATGCGCCGGGCGCTCGACGCCCTGCCGCTGCCGCCCGACCTGGCGCTGGTCGACGGCAACCGGGCGCCGGATCTGCCCTGCCCGGTTCGCACCGTGGTCGGCGGCGACGGCAAATCGCTTTCGATCGCCGCCGCTTCGATCGCCGCCAAGGTGGTGCGCGACGGCGAGATGGCGGCGCTTGCCGCCGAGTGCCCGGGCTATGGCTGGGAGCGCAATGCCGGCTATGGCACCGCCGAGCATAAATGCGCCATCGAGGCCCTCGGCATCACCAAATATCACCGGCGTAGTTTCAAGCCGATTGCTAGATATTGCAGGTAGAGAATCTCGCGACTCAACATATAGTGTGGGATTACACAAATATTGATAAAAGTAATATTCAACTATTGACGCCGGAATCCGCTTGACTCATGCTTGATGCATGGGGAGCGATAAAAATACCCTGGCTTTACTTCCCGATAATGACATTTTACTTGGCGATTCGATCGAATTGCTGAGTGAATTGCCGGCGAAGTGCGTCGACATGGTGTTCGCCGACCCGCCCTACAATCTCCAGCTCGCGGGCGAGCTGATGCGGCCCAACAACACGCGGGTCGACGGGGTCGCGGCCGACTGGGACAAGTTCGACGGCTTCAAAGCCTATGACGAGTTCACCCGGGCCTGGCTCGAGGGTTGCCGGCGGGTGCTGAAGGACGATAGCACGCTCTGGGTGATCGGCAGCTATCACAACATCTACCGGGTCGGCGCGATCCTCCAGGACCTCGGCTATTGGATCCTCAACGACGTGGTCTGGGTCAAGACCAACCCGATGCCGAACTTCCGCGGCCGCCGCTTCACCAACGCCCACGAGACCCTGATCTGGTGCGCCAAGTCGGAGAAGTCGCGCTACACCTTCAACTACGACGCCATGAAGGCGCTGAACGACGATCTGCAGATGCGCTCGGACTGGCTAATTCCGCTGTGCACCGGCGAGGAACGCCTGAAGGACGCGAGCGGCGCCAAGGCGCACCCGACCCAGAAGCCGGAAGCGATCCTGCACCGTGCGATCCTGTCGGCGACCGACCCGGGCGACATCGTCCTCGACCCGTTCTTCGGCACCGGCACCACGGGGGCGATCGCGAAGAAGCTCGCCCGGCGCTATCTCGGCCTCGAACGCGAGAAGGGGTACGTCGAGCTCGCGCGGCAGCGCCTCGCGCGGATTCCCGAAGCCATCGACCGGAGCCTGATGGAGACGCCCTCGAAGCGGAAGCAGCCGCGCATCCCGTTCGGCTGGATCGTCGAGCGCGGCCTGCTGGCGCCCGGCGACGTGTTGGTCAGCTTCTGCGCCAAGTGGAGCGCCAAGGTGCACGCCGACGGCACCCTGATCTCGTCCGACCACCGCGGCTCGATCCACCAGGTCGGGGCCGCCGTGCAGGGGGCGCCGAGCTGCAATGGCTGGACCTTCTGGTGCATGGACGTCGAGGGCAAGCGGGTGCCGATCGACGTGCTGAGACAAAAACTGCGGGCGGAACTGAACTAGACCGGATCAATCAAGAAACGGCTTCAGAAAGAAGCCCAGAAGACGGGTTACGCCAGAAGGCTTAACCCCCCTGGACCTCATCCTCCCTCACCCCCCTGGATGGGGTCTTTTTTTGTCTTGAATGCGCCGCCACCTTCTTCATCACCGTCGGCAGGGCGTGATCGCCGAGCCGCCCTGGCGGGCACCAGAGGCAGTCCTTGGGCGCCCTGGCGCCCTTCTTGACGCGGCCGGCGAGAACCCCCAGCTCGAGGTGGAAATGAGTGAAGGTGTGCTCGACCAGCCCCGGCAGCCGGCGCCACGCGGTCGCCGGCAGCGGCGCCTCGCCCCCCGCCTTGGCCGCACCCGGCACCCGGCCCTCGCGCCATTCGGTCGAGGGCACCTCCATCATGCCGCCGAGGAGGCCGCTTTCGGGCCGGCGGCGCAGCAGCACCGCACCATCCGCCCGGGTCAGCCAGAACGCCAGGCCCCGGCGGGTCGGCCGCGGCTTATTGCGTTTCCGCGCCGGGAGGCGCTCGGCGATGTCGCGCCCGGCGCAATCGTGTCCCCAAGGACAGAGCGTGCATTTCGGCGCCTTCGGCACGCACACGGTGGCGCCCAAATCCATCACCGCCTGGGCGTAGTCGCCGGACCGTTCGCCAGGCGTCAGTCCGGCAGCGAGCGCCTTGAGACGCAGCTTCGATCCCGGCAGCGGCTCGGTGACCCGGTGGAGCCGCGCCATCACCCGCTCGACATTGCCATCGACCACGACAGCGGGGCGCTCGAAGGCGATGGCGGCAATGGCGGCGGCGGTATAGGGACCGATGCCCGGAAGCTCAAGCAGTTCGGCCTCGGTCTCGGGCAGGCGGCCACCGTGCTCACTCGCCACGATGCCGGCGCATTTGTGCAGGTTGCGGGCGCGCGCGTAGTAGCCGAGCCCCTGCCATTGGTGGAGCACTTGGTCGAGCTCGGCGCCAGCCAGCGACTCGACCGTCGGCCAACGCCCGAGGAAGGCCTCGAAATAGGGTCCGACCGTGGCGACCGTGGTCTGCTGCAGCATGATCTCGCTGAGCCACACAAGGTAGGGATCCACCCGCTCGCCAGGCAAGGCGCGCCATGGCAGCCGGCGGCGGTGGCGGTCGTACCAGCCGAGCAGACCGACCGCGAGCTCGCCGGTCGTATTTGGGGTGGTCTCGCCATTCCGCATGGGGCAGTACTATAGACGGGCCAGAGGCGGAGACCAGACGCTTGACCGACGAGACGACCAGGAACAAGAGCACGTCGAGGCGCCGCGGCGGCGGCCCCAGGGCGGTCGCGACCCTGGTGCCGAGGCTGACCAGGAAGGCGCTCGGCAAGCGCGGGTTCAGCGAGGCCGGGGTGATCACCGAGTGGGCGGCGATCGTCGGCGAGGAGCGCGCCCGGGTCTGCCGGCCGGAGAAACTGGTCTTCCCCCGGGGCGAGCGCAGCGACGGCACGCTGCACCTGCTCGTCGCCGGGCCGGCGGCGGTCGAGGTGCAGCACGACGCGCCGCGAATCATCGAGCGAATCAACGGTTATTTCGGCTACGCGGCGGTCAACGCCCTCAAACTGGTCAATGCCCCGGTATCGGCGCCCAAGGCCATACAGAAAGAGCCACGGCGGCATCCGGCCGATCCGGCGGCACTCGCCGAAATGCGCGAAAAACTGCGGGTTGTGGACGATCCGGAGCTGCGCCAGGTGCTCGATCGGCTCGGCGAATCGGTGATCTCGAACGCCGGCGAATAGGGCCGCGGAGTCGGCCCCGCTCCTCGTCTTGATCCTGCCGCAATCGCACTCCTATACTCCCGCACCATAGACTTGCGAAAGGTTTCCCGTGCCCCGATTCACTACCGCCATTTTCGCCGGCATCGCGGTCTTGATCGCCCTCGCCGCAGGTGCCGCACCGCTTCCCACCGAGGAAGCGTTGAAGGAGCGGATCCTCGGCGATCCCAAGGCGCCGGTAACGATCATCGAGTATTCCTCGCTGACCTGCCCGCATTGTCAGTCGTTCCACGCAGATACCCTGCCCGAGATCAAGAAGAACTATATCGACACCGGCAAGGTAAGACTTGTGATGCGCGACTTCCCGTTCGACCAGGTGTCGCTGCGGGCGGCGATGATGGCGCGCTGCGCCCGCCCTTCGATGTATTTCAAGTTCATCGAGGTGCTGTTCAAGCAACAGAAGCAGTGGAGTGAATCCAACGATCCGTCGGCGGCGCTGGCGCGCATCGGCAAGCTCGGCGGCATGAGCCAGGCGGACTTCGACGCCTGCATGAAAAACAACGACTTGATCGACGGCATTCTCAAGGTCCGGCTCGAGGCGCAGCAGAAGTTCCAGGTCGATTCGACCCCGACCTTCATCATCGACGACGACAACAAGATCGTCGGCGCGCATCCCTACGAGGTCTTCGACAAGGTCCTGAAAAAGAAGGTCCAGTAGGGTGATTCGCTACATCCAGCCAAACTAGCCGAGCGGTCCGACCGTGGAATTCAGCAAGCTCCGCCTCGCCGGTTTCAAGTCTTTCGTCGAACCGGTCGAGCTGTGGATCGAGACCGGCGTCACCGGTGTCGTCGGCCCCAACGGCTGCGGCAAGTCGAACATCGTCGAGGCGCTCAAATGGGTGATGGGCGAAACCTCGGCCAAGCAGATGCGCGGCGGCGGCATGGAGGACGTGATCTTCGGCGGCACCGCGACGCGCCCCCCGCGCAACGTCGCCGAAGTGTCGATCCATCTCGACAACACCGAGCGCAACGCGCCGGCCCAGTTCAACGACTCGGAAAAATTGGAGATCACCCGCCGGATCGAGCGCGGCGAGGGCTCGAACTACCGGATCAACGGCAACGAGGTCCGGGCGCGCGACGTGCAGTTGCTGTTCGCCGACCTCGCGACCGGCGCCCATTCGACGGCGATGGTCAACCAGGGCCGGGTCGGCGCGCTGATCGGCGCCAAGCCGACCGAGCGCCGGATGCTGCTGGAGGAAGCGGCGGGCATCACCGGCCTGCACTCGCGCCGCCACGAGGCCGAGCTGCGGCTGCGCGCGGCGGATACCAATTTGGAGCGCCTGGAGGACGTGATCCAGGCGCTCGAAGGCCAGTTCCAGGGGCTGAAGCGCCAGGCGCGCCAAGCGGCGCGCTATCGCCGGCTCGGCGGCCACATACGGCGCCAGGAGGCGATGCTGCTGCATCTGCGCTGGCTGGAGGCCGCGGCGGCGTTGGTGGCGGCGCAGGATGGTCTCGAGACGCTCGAAACGCAAGTCGCAAAACGCACGGCTGTCGCCGGCAAAGCGGCGACGGCGCAGGCCGACGCCGCGGCCGCACTCCCCGGATTGCGCCAGAACGAAGCCGAAGCCGCGGCCGAGCTGCAACGGGTCCTGGTGGCGCGGCGCGAGATCGAGGCCGAGAAGGAACGCATCGCCCAGAGCCTGGAGGAGGTCGGGCGCCGGCTCGAGCAAATCGCGACCGACCTGAAGCGCGAGCGGGCGCTCGGCGAGGACGCGGCGGCGGCGCTCGAGCGATTGGAGGCCGAGGCGGTCGAAATTGGCGCCGCCGGCGACGACGACGAGGCCCGGGCGGCGGCGCGCGAGACCTTGGATCAAGCCACGGCCGACCTCACGGCGCGGGAGGACGAACTCGCCGGCCTCACCGAACGCCTCGCGACCGCCGAGGCAAGACGCGAGGCCCTGGAGCGTCAGGCCACGGAACTCGCCGAGCACGGCAGCACGCTCGCCGCCCGGATCGAGGCGATCGAGGCCGAACGCATGGAACTGACCGCCGACCTCGAGGCCGATGTCGGGCTGAAGGAAGCGGAGCAGGCGATATCCTTCGCCGGGGCCGCGGTCGAGGCGGCGCAGGGCGAGCTCGAATCCGCCGAGGCGGCGGCGACCGACGCTGAAGAGAAAGCCGTCACCACCCGCACCGCCGACCGCGATGCGGACGCCGCGCATGGCAGGATGCGGGCCGAGGTCGAAGCCCTCGCCGAGTTGCTGCAAGAAGAGGACGGCGACCTGTTCCCGCCGTTGGTCGACGCCGTGGTCGTGACCCCGGGCTACGAGACCGCGCTCGGCGCGGCGCTCGACGACGATCTTTCGGCGCCCGCCGATACCGCGGCGCCCGTTCACTGGTCCGTATTGCCGCCGCTCGCCTCGCCGCCGGAATTGCCCGAGGGCGCAGCACCATTGTCGCTGTTCGTCGAGGCCCCGGGCGAGCTTTCCCGACGCCTCGCCTTGGTCGGGGTGATCGAGGACGAGGCCCGCGGCCGCGAGATTCAGGCAAAGCTGCAGGCGGGCCAACGCCTGGTCAGCCGCGACGGCGCGCTGTGGCGCTGGGACGGCTATACGGTCTCGGCCGGCGCCAGCACAACGGCGGCGACCCGGCTCGCCCAGCGCAATCGCTTGAAGCAGCTGCGCGGCGAGTTGGCGGGCTCCGAAAAGGCCCGCAAGACGGCGCACGCGGCCCTCGGCGACATGGAAAAGACCGCCAGCCAGGCCGGCGAGCGGGCGCAGGCGGCGCGCGGTGCGCTCAAGACCGCGTTCGACGAGCTCGGTGGCGCGCGCGACCGGCACACGAGCCTCGCGGGAGCGACGGCGGACGCGCGATCGCGACTGGGCGCGCTGGCCGAAGCCATGACGCGGCTCGACGAGGACAAGGCGACGACCGAGGCACGGCATAAGGCGGCCGAGGAGGCGCTTGCCGGGCTCGAGGACCCGGCAGAGGCCCGCCATGCGATCGAGGCGCTGCGTACCACCATCGCCGAGCTCCGCGAGGTCGAAGGCGAGCGGCGGAGCGCCCACGACCGGCTCGAGCGCGAGGCCGAGCATCGCGCCGGCCGGCTCAGGGCGATCGCCGAGGACACCGCGTCCTGGCAGGTCCGCGCCGAGGGCGTCGAGGGACGGGTCGGCGAGCTCGAAGCGCGGCGCGGCGAGGTCACGGCCGAGCAGGCGCGGCTCGCCGCCCGCCCGGACGAGATCGAGAACCAGCTCAAGAACCTGCTCGACGTGGTCGACAAGGCCGAGGCGGCGCGGGGTGCGGCGGCCGACAGGCTGGCCGAGGGCGAGACCCGGCAGGCCGAAGCCGACACCGCGCTGCGCGAGGCCGAGGGGGAACTCGCCACCGCGCGCGAGGACCGGGTGCGGCGCGAGGCCGAGGTCGCCCAGGCCGAGAGCGACAGCCATGTCGTCGCCGAGCGCATCGCCGAACGGCTGTCCAGCACGCCGGAGACGGTGCTTGCGGACGCCGAAATAAAAGAAAATACGGAATTCCCCGAGATCGAGGTTGTCGAGGCCAAGCTCGAGCGCCTCGAGCGCGAACGCGACAACATGGGGCCGGTCAACCTGCGCGCCGAACAGGAGCTCGAGGAATTGGAAGAGCAGATCACCACGCTGCAGACCGAGCGCGAGGACCTGCTGGCGGCGATCGCGCGGCTGCGCCAGGGCATCTCGTCGCTCAACCGCGAAGGCCGGGAACGGCTGCTCGCCGCCTTCGCCGACGTCAACACCCACTTCGAGGAGCTGTTCACGCGCCTGTTCGGCGGCGGGCGGGCGCATCTCGCCCTGACCGAGGCCGACGATCCGCTCGAGGCCGGGCTCGAGATCATGGCGAGCCCGCCCGGCAAGAAGCTGCAGGTGATGTCGCTGCTGTCGGGCGGCGAGCAGGCGCTGACCGCGTTGGCGCTGCTGTTCGCGGTGTTCCTGACCAATCCAGCGCCGATCTGCGTGCTCGACGAGGTCGACGCGCCGCTCGACGACGCCAATGTCGAGCGGTTCTGCGATCTGCTCAACGAAATCGCCCATTCGGGCCAGACCCGGTTCCTGATCGTGACCCATCACCGGATCACCATGGCGCGGGTCGACCGGCTGTTCGGCGTGACCATGGGCGAGCGCGGAGTGAGCCAGTTGGTGTCCGTCGACCTGGGCACGGCGGAGGCTCTGAGGGAGACCGCCTGACCGGCTCAAAACCGCAGATTTCCAGGTGTTTGAGGGCGATTCTGCGGTGCGTCGTTGCGGCTTGACTTGGGTTTATCCCGCCAGTAAGGTTCGCCCGCCTCCGGGGCCGGTTCCGGCGTCGCGACAACTCAGATGTTGGCATGAACGAGGAGCAAAAACCGCCTTCGCTGGAAGATTTGGACGCGAAGTTGCGGGTTGCTCGCAAGCATCACGAGATCGAAGGATCGGAGCCGAACGGGGGCGATGAGGGGACCAGCAAGACCGGTGGACTCGGGTTTGCGCTTCGGATCGGAACCGAACTCGTTGCGGCCATGCTGGTAGGTGTCGGTATCGGGTTATTGCTCGACTATTGGCTCGGCACCAAACCTTGGATGCTGATCGTGTTCTTCGTGCTCGGGAACGCGGCCGGTTTCCTCAACGTCTACCGCACGGTGAGCGGCTACGGATACGCCGCCGGGTACCGCCGGGAAGACGGGGAAGCGGCGGGGAAGACGCCGGGGTCCGACCGAGGCGAGCACGACGAAGGGAGCCGATAAGGGAACGATATGGCCCAATCCGGCGCCGAGGGCGGTCACAGCCCGCTGGCACAGTTCGAAATCAAGACCCTGGTAGAGCTGCCGACGATCGGCGGCGTCGACGTGTCGTTCACCAACTCCTCGCTGGTGATGACGGTCGCGGTGGTGTTGGCCTCGGTATTTCTGGTCCTCGGCATGCGCCGCGGCGCGCTGGTTCCGGGACGCTGGCAGATCGCCACCGAGATCGCCTACGAGTTCATCGCCAACATGATCCGCGACAACGTCGGCCAGGAAGGCCGGCGCTATTTCCCGTTCGTCTTCACGCTGTTCATGTTCGTGTTCGCCGGCAATCTGCTTGGCATGATCCCCTACAGCTTCACCTACACCAGCCACATCATCGTCACCTTCGGCATGGCGGCGGTCGTGTTCCTGGGCGTCACGGTGATCGGTTTCATCCATCACGGCATGCGCTTCTTCGGCTTTTTCCTGCCGCACGGCGTGCCGTGGTACATGGCCTGGCTGATCATCCCGATCGAGATTCTGTCCTATCTCTCGCGGCCGGTCAGCCTGTCGCTGCGGCTGTTCGCCAACATGACGGCGGGCCACACCATGCTGAAGGTGTTCGCGGGTTTCGTCTTCGTGCTCGGCGTGGGCGGCATCGCGCCCTTGGCGATGGTCGTGGCGCTGACCGGGCTCGAGGTGATCATCGCCTTCCTGCAGGCCTATGTGTTCACGATTTTGACCTGTGTTTATCTCAACGACGCGCTGCACATGCACTAGCACATGCAGGGGAGCGGCAAAGGCCGCCTCATGCGCGTCAAGCCACAACGAAAGTCAACTTGGTAAGAAAGGATAAGAAAGATGGATGTAGAAGCCGCAAAGTTGATCGGCGCGGGCCTGGCCGTGATCGGCCTCGGTGGCGTCGGCGCCGGCATCGGCAACATCTTCGCCTCGATGATCTCGTCGGGCGCCCGCAACCCCGGCGCCATTCCGCGGGTTCAGCTGTTCATGTGGATCGGCTTCGCGCTGGTCGAGGCGGTCGCCCTCTACGCGCTGCTGATCTCGCTGCTGATCCTGTTCGGCTGATCTAATACCAGAGGCGCCCGCCGCGGGATAGACCGGCATGCCCCAATTCGATCCATCGACCTACTCGACGCAGCTGTTCTGGCTCGCGCTCACCTTCCTGGTCCTCTATCTGGTGATCTGGAAGGTGGTGCTGCCGCGCATCACCGAGGTGCGCGAGTCACGACAGCGCAAGATCGAGGACGACCTGGAGAAGGCCTCGGAGTTGAGCGAGGAGGCCGGGGTGGCGCTCGCCCAGCTCGAGGAAACCCATGCCGAGGCCGCCGGCGACGCCCAGACGATCCACCGGGAGGCGGCGGGCGTCATCGCCGAAATTCGCGCCGCGCGGCAGGCCGAGGTCTCCGAGCGCCTGGCCGAGGAGACCCGGGCGGCGGAAGCCCGCATCGCCGACGAAAAAAACCAGGCGATCGCCACGGTGCCCGACGTTGCCACCGACGTGATCCGGGCCGCGGTCGAGCGCCTGATCGGCGCCGAGGCGGCGCCGGAGGAGATCGAAGCGGCGATCGTGTCGGTCGGGCGGGAGCCGAGCGGATGATGGCGCTGCTGCAGGACCCGACCTTCTGGGTGGCGATCGGCTTCGTCATCTTCGTCGTGGCGTTGTTCAGGCCGATCAAGAAGGCGCTGCTCGACAATCTCGACCAGCGCATCGCCCAGATCCGGACCGAGGTCGAGGAGGCCGAGCGGCTGCGCGAGGAAGCCCAGACCCTGGTCGCGACATACCAGCGCCAACAACGCGAGGCCAAGCAGGACGCCGAGGACATCGTCGCCAAGGCGAAGGTCGACGCCGAGCGCCATCGGGCCGAGGCCGAGGAGGCGATGGAAACCGCCTTCGCGCGCCAGGAGGCGCAGGCCAAGGACAAGATCGCCCAGGCCGAGGCGGCGGCGGTGCAGGAGGTCCGTGACGTCGCGGTCGATCTCGCGATCGGCGCGGCCGAGAGGTTGCTGGCCGAGCGCCTCGCCGGCAAGGAGGGTGACGCGCTGGTCGAAGACGCGATCAAGGAGCTTCCGGAGAAGCTGCAGTAACCGCGTCGCGGACGCAGCACCGCCCGAGATTGCCACGATCGCGGCGAGGCCATAAGATTCTCCGCGATTCGGAGGACCGTATGCCATACGTCACGCGCGACGCGACCGGCAGTATCGTCGCGGTTTACGACCGGCCAAAGCGTTCGGCGAAGGAGCGCGTCCGGTCGGACGACCCGGCCCTGCAGCATTTCCTGCTCGACCCGCGCGAACGCCGCGTGGCCCGGGAACAACCGCTCGACGCGGCGCCGGACTCCGAGTACGAGCCGGAGTACGAATACGACTACGACTATGAGGACGAGGAGGAGCCGGCGACCGAAACGGAGACGGCGCCACCGCCGCAAGCCCCTCCCCAGGCGCCGCAGCAGCAAGCGCCTCCGCCCCAACAGCCGGCGCCCCAACAGCCGGCGCCACAGCAGCAAGCAGCGCCACAGGCCGCACCGGCGCCCCAACAGACCGCACCGCAGCCACAACAAGCGGCACCGCCGCCGCCACAAGCCGCCGCCCCGACGGCGCCCCAAGGCGCGGCGCCGGGCGGTGGCGCGGCGGCCCCGGACGACGACGGCGCGCAGAATATTCTAAATCAGACCGACTTCGACATGGCGCGCATCTCGGAGGATTTGATCGACGTCCTGATCGGCAAGAACATCATCAACTTCACCGATTTCCCGAAGCCGGCCCAGGACAAGCTGATGCGCCGCCGTCAGTTGCGCAGCAACCTCTCGACCCTGACCAGCCTGGTCGGCGACGACGACTCGATCCTCTGACGGAATTTCAAGGGTTTGTCATTCCCGCGAAAGCGGGAATCCATGCCTGAGTACCGCCGACAAATGCGATAGCGAGAGAGTTGTAATTCTTTGGCATGGATTCCGGGTTCGCGCGTTGCGCGCCCCGGAATGACGGGTAAGAAGGCCGCTTCTCCCAGTCCTACTCCGCCGCTTCCTCGTAAGCATCGAGCGGCGGACAGGCGCACACCAGATTGCGGTCGCCATAGACCTGGTCGATCCGGTTGACCGGCGGCCAGTACTTCTCGTCGCGCAGCGATTTGACCGGGAAGGCCGCGACCCCGCGCCCGTAGGGCCGGGTCCATTCCTCCGCGATCAGGTCGTCCAGCGTGTGCGGCGCGTTGACCAACGGGTTGTCCTCGCGGCCGAACTCGCCGTCCTCGATCTGCCCGATCTCGCGCCGGATCGCGATCATCGCCTCGCAGAACCGGTCGAGTTCTTGCCTCGATTCGCTTTCGGTCGGCTCGATCATCAGCGTACCGGCGACCGGCCACGACATGGTCGGCGCGTGGAAGCCGTAATCCATCAGCCGCTTCGCCACGTCGTCGACGGTCACGCCTGCCGACTTCTCGAGCGCGCGCAGATCGATGATGCATTCGTGCGCCACCAGCCCGCCGGGCCCGGTGTAGAGCACCGGATAGTGGGGTGCCAGGCGTTTGGCGATGTAGTTGGCGTTGAGGATCGCGATCTCGGTCGCGCGCTTGAGGCCGTCGCCCCCCATCAGCGCGATATAGGCCCACGAGATCGCCAACACCCCGGCACTGCCCCAGGGCGCGCCGGCGACAGCACCGATCCCGTCCTCGGCGCCCGGCAGGTTCCTGTGGGTCGGCAGGAACGGCGCCAGATGCCGGGCGACGCCGATCGGCCCGATCCCGGGCCCGCCGCCGCCATGCGGGATCGAGAACGTCTTGTGCAGGTTGAGATGGGCGACGTCGGCGCCGAATTCGCCCGGCCGGGCGACCCCGACCATGGCGTTGAGATTGGCGCCGTCGAAATAGACCTGGCCGCCGTGGCGGTGGACGATCTCGCAGATCTCGACGATCGCTTCCTCGAACACGCCATGGGTCGAGGGATAGGTCACCATCAGCGCGGCCAGGGTGTCGCTATGCGCTTCGGCTTTGGCGACAAGGTCGGCGATATCGATGTTGCCGCCCTCGTCGCAGGCGACGACGACGACCTCGAGTCCGGCCAGGATCGCGCTCGCCGGATTGGTGCCATGCGCCGAGCTCGGGATCAGGCACACATGGCGGTCCGTCGATCCCTGGCTCCGATGATATCGGCGGATCGCCAGTAGCCCGGCGAACTCGCCCTGCGAGCCGGCATTCGGCTGCAAGGAAACCGCCGCAAAGCCGGTGATCCGGCAGAGCATGTCCTCGAGCCCCCGGATCAGGCGCATATAGCCCGCGGCCTGGTCGAGCGGCGCGAAGGGATGCAACGCCGCGAATTCAGGCCACGTCACCGGCAGCATCTCGGTCGTCGCGTTGAGCTTCATGGTGCACGACCCCAAGGGGATCATCGAGCGGTCGAGCGCCACGTCCTTTTCCTGCAGCCGGCGCAGGTAGCGCAGCATCTCGGTCTCGGAATGGTAGCGGCGGAACACCGGATGGGTGAGAAACTCCGTCGTCCGGCGCAGGCCGTCGGGCACCGGCGAGGCCGCTTCGGCGTCGAGATCGTCGACCGAGAACCCAGCCTCGTCGGCGCCGGCGAAGATGCGCCACAAATTCTCGACATCGGCCCGGGTCGTGGTCTCGTCGAGCGAAATGCCGATCGTGCTCCCGTCGACCTCGCGCAAATTGACGCCGGCCTCGCGCGCCCGGCCGTGGACCGCGGCGGCGTCCCCGACCTCGACGGTCAGGGTGTCGAACCAGGTGGCGTTCGCGACGGTGACATCGAGGCGTCGGAGGCCGTCGGCCAGGATCGTCGCCACGCGATGCACGCGCTCGGCGATCGCCCGAATGCGCGGCTGACCGTGGTAGACCGCATAGAGCCCGGCCATCACCGCGAGCAGGACCTGTGCGGTGCAGATGTTGCTGGTCGCCTTGTCGCGGCGGATGTGCTGTTCACGCGTCTGCAAGGCGAGGCGCAGGGCCGGGCGGCCGCGTTTGTCGACCGAGACCCCGACGATGCGGCCCGGCATCTGGCGCTTGTGCTCGTCGCGGGTCGCGAAGAACGCGGCGTGCGGGCCGCCGAAGCCGAGTGGCACGCCGAAGCGCTGCGAATTGCCGACCACGATGTCCGCCCCCCATTCGCCGGGCGGCGTCAAGAGCGCCAGCGCCAACAGATCGGCCGCGACCGCCACCAGGGCGCCGGCTTGGTGCGCTGCCTCGACCGTTGCGGCCAAGTCGACGACCTCGCCGCCGGTCGCGGGATACTGCAACAGCACGCCGAACACCGCGGCGGGGTCGAGATCGGTTTCGTGATTACCCTCGACGATTTCGATTCCGAGCGGCTCAGCCCGGGTCCGCACCACGTCCATGGTCTGCGGATGGCAATCGCGGGAGACGAAAAATGCGTTGCTGCCACTCTTCGAGATCCGGCGGCACATCGCCATCGCCTCGGCCGCGGCGCTCGCTTCGTCGAGCAGCGAGGCGTTGGCGATCTCCATGCCCGTCAGGTCCGTGACCATGGTCTGGAAGGCGAGCAGCGCTTCCAACCGGCCTTGCGAGATTTCCGGCTGATAGGGCGTATAGGCGGTGTACCAGCCGGGATTTTCGAAAACGTTGCGCAGTATGACCGGCGGCGTCAGGCAATCGTAATACCCCATGCCGATCATCGACTTGAACACCGTGTTGCGGGCCGCGAGCGCCCGGGCATCGGCCAGCACCCGGGCCTCGTCGCGGCCCTCTTCGGCGTACGCCGGCTGCGCCAGGATGGCCGGGGGAACCGCCTTCTCGACCAGCTCGTCGAGCGTCTTCATGCCCAGGACCCCGAGCATCGCGGCGATATCGGCCTCGCCGGGTCCGATGTGGCGGCGCACAAAATCGGTGGATTGTTCGAGCTCGGAGAGCGGGCGCCGGTCTTTTGCCATTGAGAGTTCCTCCTGCTCGCGGGCCGCGGCGGCGCGTCAGTCGAGGCCCGCGAGGTATTCCTTGTAGGCGTCGCCGTCCATCAGGTCGTCGGCCTCGCCGGGGTCGGAGACCTTGAGCCTGAAGAACCACCCCTCGCCCTCGGCGTCGCCGTTGACCTTGGCCGGATCGTCGGCCAGGGCCGGGTTGGCCTCGGTCACTTCGCCGCTCATCGGCGCGTAGACCTCGTTCGCCGCCTTGACCGATTCGACGACCGCGGCCTCGGCGCCCTTCTCAAGGGCGGCGCCCTGATCGGGCAGGTCGACGTAAACGATGTCGCCCAACTGTTCCTGGGCGTAATCCGTAATTCCGACGGTCGCCGTATCGCCGTCGACGCGGACCCATTCGTGCTCCTTGGTGTAACGTTGCGTTGCCATGACAGGTTCCCCCGGGGTCTATTTCTTGAAGTATCGGTGTTCGACGAACGGCAGCTTCGCCACCCGTCCGGGAAGCGCCTTGCCGCGCACCACGAACTGGACCGGCGTCCCCACTTGGGCGTGGTCGACGGCGACGTAGCCCATGGCCACCGGGGCGCCGACGGTCGGGCCGAAGCCGCCGCTGGTGACCTCGCCGACGGCGGTGCCGGCGGCGTCGGTCACCTGGGCATGGGGACGAGCCGGCACCTTGCCTTCGGGGAGCAGCCCGACCCGCTTGCGCCCGACCCCTTCGGCGATCTGGCGCAGGACGACGTCGGCGCCGGGAAAGCCGCCCTCGGCGCGGCGCCGGCGGCTGACGGTCCAGGCCAGCGACGCCTCGATGGGCGTCGTCGTGGCGTCGATATCGTTGCCGTAAAGGCACAGCCCGGCTTCCAGGCGCAGCGAATCGCGGGCGCCGAGACCGATGGCGGCGACCTCCGCTTCCGCCAGCAGCAGACGGGCCAGGTGCTCCGCCTTGTCGGCGGCGACCGAGATCTCGTATCCGTCTTCGCCGGTGTAGCCCGACCGGGTCACGAAACAGGGCTCGTCGGCGATGGTCAGGGTCTCGCCGGTCATGAACAGCATGTGACGGCACGGCGGCGCCAGGCGGGCGAGCACGTCGGCCGCCTTGGGTCCCTGCAGGGCGAGCAAGGCCCGGTCCTCGATCACCTCGAGCTCCGCGCCGCCGCCCAGGCGCTGGCGCATGTGGGCGAAGTCCTGCTCCTTGCAGGCGGCGTTGACGACCAGGAACAGATGATCGCCGCGGCTGGTCACCATAAGG
>JASLSL010000113.1 GCA_030743445.1 Alphaproteobacteria bacterium | reverse complement strand
GGTCGTGGGACTGGTATTTCCGCGATTTCCCCATCGTGCCGGTGGATATCGGCATGTCGACCCACGCCCATTTCGACCACGACGCGCTCCACCGGCTCGACGCGCACGTGCTGCTCGACCGGCTGATCGGGATGTACAAGTTCGGCGACATGACGATCTATGGCCTCGCCGACAAGCACGCCACGGACTCGAGCTGCGCGCTTTACGACTTCAAGAAGATCTACGAGTACTTCCACGGCGTCGACATCGAGCCGCCGGACAACCCCCGGTCCTGGGACCACTGCCTGATCGTGGTCGAGACCGGCGGCCTGCGGATCGTTCACTGGGGCGACAACCGGCACGAGCCGCCGGATAATATCTGGAAGGCGCTGGGCACGATCGACATCGCGCTGTTGCCGATCGACGGCTCGCAGCACGTCATGGGCCACGTCCACACCGAATCGATCATCGAGCGCCTCGGCCCCCGGGTCGTGGTACCGCACCACTACTACATCTGGGATGTCCTGCAGCGCCAAAGCACCCTGCAGCCGGCCACGGAGTGGGTCGTTAACCGCGAGCACGTCGAGATCCTGACCGAACCGCGCAAAATTTACCGCATCGAGGAGATGGACAAGCTCGAGAAAGCGGTCCACTTCTTCGGCGACCACGTCGCCTTCGACAAGCAGATGTGGTTGAAGGACGGGACGTAGGGGTTATCAATCAAGAAACTGCCGACGGTACGGCGACGGGAGAGCTGGCATGCAGAAGGCGCTATCGGGAATTCGGGTGATCGACATGACGCACAATCAGGCGGGGCCGGCCTGTGCGCAGATCCTCGCCTGGCTCGGGGCCGAGGTGATCAAGCTGGAGGAGCCCGGCAAGGGTGACATCGCCAGGGCGCAGGCCGGCGACCAGCTGTTCTTCCTCAGCTTCAACGCCAACAAGCGGGGCCTGACCCTGAACCTGAAAAGCGACGAGGGCAAGGCGCTGTTCAAGCAACTGATCGAGAAGTCGGACGTGCTCTTGGAGAACTTCTCGCCCGGCGCCTTGGACCGCTTGGCACTCGGCTACGACGTGTTGAAGGAGATCAATCCCGGCCTGATCTATGCCACGATCAAGGGCTTCGGCACCTATGGACCGCACAGCGACTTCAAGTCCTTCGAGCCGATCGCCCAGGCGATGGGCGGGGCGATGAGTGTCACCGGGTTTCCCGAGAACCCGCCGACCTTCACCTGGCCCTCGATCGGCGATTCCGGAACCGGGATGCACATGGTGATCGGCATCCTCGCCGCGCTCCAGCAGCGCCACGCCACCGGCAAGGGCCAGGTCGTCGAGGTCGCGATGCAGGATGCGGTGGTCAACCTGATCCGCATCAGCCTGCGCGAGCACCAGCGCCGCGGCGAGGCGATGCCGAGGGGCGGCAACCAGCTTGGCAAGAACATCCCCGCCTCGACCTTCCCGTGCAGCCCCGGGGGTTCCAACGACTACGTCTATATCCTGGCGCAGCAGCATATGTGGGCCGATTTCGCGGCGGCGATCGGCCGGCCCGAATTGGCGCAAGACCCGAAGTTCGACACGCCGGAGGCGCGCTGGGAGAACCGCGAGGAAATCACCGATATCATCGAGGCATGGACCCTCCGGCACACCAAGTTCGAGGCGATGGAGGCGCTTGCCGCCGCCGGCATTCCGTGCGGCGCCTGCCAGGACACCGCCGAGGTGCTAGCCGACCCGCACCTCGTGGCGCGCGAGATGATCGTCGACCTCGACTATCCCGCTTACGGCGACTTCCAGACCGTCGGCTGCCCGATCAAGCTATCGGACTCGCCGGCCGAGATCACCCGGCCGCCCGAGCTCGGCGAGCATACCGAGGCGATCCTCGGCGAACTCTGCGGCGTCTCGCCGGAGGATGTCACGCGCATGAAGGGGGATGGCGTCGTCTGAGGGCAAGGGTCAGGAGACTGCCGCAAGACCGATACGACCCAGTGTCCACAAACAGAAATTTGGGCAACGGCGTCGAATCCTTTTTACAAACTGTCCGCCCGGGCGGATTGCGTTGTCCATTCCAGCGGGTACCCTGGGGCGAGGACAAATAACCCGACGGAGAAAGTCCATGCCCAAAAACAAGCGCCCGAACCGGAAGCCCGGCGGCAGAAAAACCGGCAAGCGGGCCGCCGCGGACAAAACCCAAAGCGGCGGGACAGAGGCCAGTGGCGGCGCCCCCAACGTGAAAGGCAGGAAGTTCGCCGCGAAAACCTACGGTTCGCCGTATTCCTCACGCGCTCCCATCAGTCCGGCCATGAAGCGGGGCTCGGCCCGCAACCGGTGAACGGAAAGCCGCCCGCCGACTCCCAAACGCCCGAAATCTTTGGGTGAACCGCGAAAAAATTGTCACGTTTTACCTGCTGACAAAACTTGGCGCGTCTGTCCGCAGCCGCAAAAAACGCAACCCTATACCGTGTCAGAGTTGTCGGTCACTTACCCGGCGTTTGACCGACAGGGGTGTAGTAGGTCCCCTTGCCATTGCGCTCCTCGATCCCGGCGCGGCCCTTGTGGGCGAGCACGCCGTCCGACGACGGCCTTCCGTCCTCGCGCAGCCAGAGCCGCAATATGTGCCGCTTCAGCGCCGGGTCGTCCGAATCTTCGAACGCGGTCCTTGTGTGCAGCAGCAGGCAGTTGTTGGTGAAGGTGGCCTCGCCCGGCTCCAGCATGAGGTCGAGCCGGACATCCTCGCGGTTCGCGACCTGGTCCATGAAATCGAGCGCTTCGAGCTCCGCTTCGGTCAGCTCGACATGGCCCTCCTCGACCGCGAGGTCGACATAACCGCGGATATAGATCACGCAGGGCACGCCGTCCCGGATCGAAAAGATCGGGATGCGCTCTCGTGTTACCGGCGGCTCGCCCGGCGGCTGCTCGCCGAAGCGGTGATGGTGATAGCCCCGGTACAAGGGTTCGATCAGGTCCGGGCGTTCGTTCAGGATTTCGTTGTGGATCGTCAGCGCACTGGCGTAGCCGCTGAGCCCGCCCGCGATCGCTGGTCGGATGCACAGCATGCCGAGGTGGTCGCAGCGGTCGGTGTGCAGGTTGAGCTCGCGGCGGCTGCGGTAGGCCCGCTCGTTGCGGTCGTCGCCGCCGACATTGATCACGTCGCCGACGAAGTCGCCCATCGAGCTTTGCGAGACCGGGCGGCCGAAATGACTGCCGAGCCCGAGGAACATCCAACGCAGGTCGTCGGTCTCCATCGCATCGACCGGGAAGCCGCGCAGCATCTGCACCCCACGGCCCTCCAGGACCTCCGCCTTCCAGGCCTCGACGTCCTCGCGAATATCGTCGAGGGGAAAGTCGTCCGCCGTAAGGTCGGCGTGGTCGCCGACCGCCTGCTTCGCGCGCTCGACCTCCGCCGCCAGCGCGTCGAGGTGGCGTTGCTCCAGATCGATCGCGATCGCGTCCTTCGAGGCGAAGTCGGTCGCCTTCCAGGCCGCCGGATGGTCGAAGGGTTCGTATTGGTTCTCGGGCATGGCTCAGGGCTCCTGCCGGAATCGTAGCAAACCCGCAGCCGGCGGGGCAACACAGGCGCGAATTACCGTCGGCCTCGGGATCAAATTCGAGATGGTTTTGCGTTCCCGGCCATGCGTTTCACGCGGCCCAATCGGTATCGCCGATCAAATGCTGATCGCGCACATATGCCATGTACTTGTCGACCTCGCGATCGATATCGTCCTTGTCCCATCCAAGGATCGGCGCCACCAATTCAGCCGCTTCACGCACCTTGTCCTCCGGAATCCGGACATACCATCCGAGACCGGTCCGCCGGTAGAGAATGCCGACCAGGTCCCGCGCGTACTCCTTCTCGACGCTTCGGATAATTTGTGCGCGCGTCACTTCCGGCCTGGACTCGATGAATGGAGGAGACGAATCCGCCGCGTCGCGTGCCCCATCGTGGCGAAGCGGCCGGGGCGGGCCGGAGGGCCGGATGCGCTTCCGCACCGCGTTTACCACGCGCCGGGCCGTGGGCTGGTGGGACATGAACGCGGCCCAGGTCAGCGTCAGCATGTTCGGGAAACCTTCCGGCCCAAGATCGTGGAGCACGCTGAACGGCATCCGGCGGCCCTTGGCGCGGGAAGGATCGTACGTGATCGGCCTTACCCCCGCCCAGGCGTGGAGGATTCGGGACCGGTCCATATCGATGCCGGGCATGAACAGATTGATCTCGTGAATCAACTCGTCGATGTCCTCGTCTTCCGGCTTCACATCCTCGATGTCGCCCTCGTAAACGGTTTCCGTGGGGCCGATATAATGCAGTTTACCCCAGGGGACGCACATGATCGCATCGCCCTCGGAATTGATCCCGGCGATGCCGACGCCCTCGAAGCGCTCGGGGAGCTGGACGGCGATGGAAACGCCCTTGACCCCGACGATCTGTCGTTTGGGAGGCTTGCCGGCGGGAACCATGGCGTTGGTGCGGTCGGTCCAGACACCGGTGAAATTCAGCAGCACCTTGGCCGTTACACTTGCTCGGTCCCCGTCGCGGTTCGCGATCTCGACCCGCCAAAGGTCGTCCTCTCGGGTGACGCCTTCCGCGGCGGTGTAGTTCAAGGCGACAGCGCCCAAGCGCTCGGCGTCCATGATACAGTCGATGCAGATGCGTTCCGGCCAATGAAACTGGTGATCGTCGATCTCGACGACGCTTTCGAGCTGGTTCCCTTGCCGCAACCACTGAACGAAGGGAAGGCCCCGTGCGGTGTCGCTCGATCTGCGCACGTAGTTCAGCGGCGTTTTCCTGCGCCCGATGAGCTTCAGGAAGAGGACGCCGAGGTCGACCTGCCAGCCGCGGAACGTCGACGTCTTGAAGATCGGCAGCAAGAGACGCGTCGTGCGGACCGCATGCGGCAGGGTGCGGGCTAGCTCGTCGCCGACCATGCTCGATTTCCGCGCCGTGCTCGCGCCGGCGAGGAAGGCGCTCGGCTTCTTCACGAAATCCCATAGCGACTTCGGTGGCGCCAGGTAGCGCAGTCCGCTGTGGAGCAACCGGCTCGATCGCGACGACGCCGCCGATGCGAAATCACCCTTCTCGACGAGAAGGACGCTGAATCCGGCCGCCGCCAGGTGTTGCGCCGAACTCGCCCCGGTGATACCGCCGCCGATGACGACGACGTCGAAAACGCGGTCTCGGATGCTATCGAACGATTGCGCCATAAGGTTTGATCAACCTGAGAAGATCGCTGGCGGCCACCAATCCCGCCGGTTCTAATCGAGAAAAAGCAGTTTGATATATGATCTAAGCAAAAGAATTTGGTCGGGTAATACATTTTGATCCCGCAGAATCTTGGACATCGCGATGCCGCCTTCAAAGGTGCTGGAGATCATGTCCGCGAGCGCGACGAGATCCACTTCATCCTTCGTCGGATATTTGGCGGCGATTTCTTCCAGGATTTCCTGAAAGCGGGCCCGCCATGCGAGTGCTGATTCCTGGCTGAGCGAACGGATTTCGTTGTTATAGAGTCGCTCGTTGTAACAGTAGATGGCGACTAGGCAACCTGGATGAATCGTCGGCAAATCGCTCATCATTTCCGCAAATAGTCTTAGGCCGATGAGGAATGCATGAAGCGGATCCTCATGTAGCTCCGCGGCGCGACCGAACAGCTTGTCGAACAGGGCTTCCTCGCGATCTATGTAACGGCGCAGCAGCGCTATGGCGAGGCTGTTCTTATCCTTGAAATGATAGAAGAAACCGCTTTTGGTGATGTCTACTTCTTCGATGATTTCTTCGATTGAAGTTGCGTCAAACCCTTTAGCCAAAATGGCAGCTTCCGCGATGTCCATGATCTTGGAACGGGTCTGCTCGCCTTTACGCATGTCAGGCACCTTTCATTTCCGTACCGCAAGTGCAGTTTTACCGCACCGCACTACTTCGCTTTCTCGGCCAATCCGATAACTTATTGAAATTGTAGGTCATTTTTTTCTGCTGTTTCAACACCACCAGCCGACTATCTCGTTGGCGGCGGGTTATGGTTTGGTTTCGGTCATCGATCAAACACAGGAGAAACGATCATGACCGATCCGATGAAAGTTATCGAAACCCTTTGCGAACGCTATCAGACAGCCGTCAGCGCCAACGATTCCGCCCAATACGGCAGTTTATTCGCCACCGACGCCATACGGGTGCCGCCGGGCGGGCAGCCCGAACATGGCCCGGACGCAATCGCCGAAAGCGAACAAAACGACTATGACGTCGCCAAGTGGAGCGTTCAATCCAGGCCGCTGGACGCCATGCTGATCAACGACGAGTATGTCTACGGGGTCGCCGAGGCCGATATCACCTTGGTCGCGCATGAGGACGGCGCCACGAAATCCCTCAAAGCCAACAAGACGTGGCTGGTGCAGAAGCAGCCGTCCGGAGAGTGGCTGATCAAGCGGCAGATGTGGAACTACAGGTGAGCCGCTACGACCACAGGCTTATGTTTGGATTGTCCAAAGCCCATTGTGACCGTGAGCCGACTGTTGCCGCTAACGTTTGGGTCGAACCGCCGGCGGAACTAGCGCCGGCGGAACCGAGATATCGAACCCGAATGTCCGCTATGGGTCATAAGGCGACATTATAAAACTGATCGACGTCCCGGCGTTTGCTTGCCGCCCCCGGCGGTGAGCACTACATTTCCCGGACCATGCCGCTCGATCTCGTCCCCTCGACCTGTCCCCACGATTGCCCGAGCACGTGCTCGCTCGAGGTCGAACGCCTGTCGCCGACCGAGATCGGCCGGGTGCGGGGGGCGGCCGACAACTCCTATACGCTCGGCGTGGTCTGCGCCAAGGTCGCGCGCTATGCCGAGCGCGTCCACCATCCGGACCGCCTGACCCAACCGTTGCGCCGGGTCGGCGAGAAGGGGGTGGGGATCGAATCGTTTGAGCCGATCGCCTGGGACGACGCCCTCGATTTGGTCGCCGAGGCCTTCCAGGCCGCCGCTGCGCGCCACGGGGCGGAATCGATCTGGCCCTACCACTTCGCCGGCACCATGGGGCTGGTCAGCCGCGACGGGCTCGACCGGCTGCGCCACGCCTACCGGACCTCGCGCCAGCACTCGACGATCTGCACCACGCTGCCGGACACCGGCTGGAACGCCGGGCACGGGGTCAAGCATGGCATCGACCCGCGCGAGATCGGCGAGGCCGACCTGATCGTGGTGTGGGGCGGCAACCCGGTCTCGACCCAGGTCAACCTGATGACCCACATCGCCAAGGCGCGGAAGGAGAGGGGCGCCAAGCTGGTCGTCGTGGACGTCTACGAGACGCCGACGGTCAAGGCCGCCGACCACGCCCTGATCGTCCGGCCCGGCACCGACGGGGCGCTGGCTGCCGCGGTGATGCATATTTGCTTCCGCGACGGCCATGCCGACCGCGACTACATGGCCAGGTTCGCCGACGCGCCGGGCGAGCTCGAGGCCCACCTTCACGACAAGACGCCCCAATGGGCGGCCCAGGTCACCGGGCTTCCGGTCAAGGAGATCGAGGAGTTCGCGGCACTCTACGGCAAGACCGAGCGCGCAATCCTGCGCATCGGCTACGGCTTCACCCGCTCGCGCAACGGCTCGTTCAACATGCACGCGGTAAGCTGCCTTCCCGTGGTAACCGGCAAATGGCCGAACAAGGCCGCGGGCGCGCTCTACGGCAACGCCGGGATGTACCCGATCGACTGGACCCTGATCATGGGGCTCGACGTGCGCGACACCTCGATTCGGGCGCTCGACATGTCGCGCCTCGGGGCGGTGTTGACCGGCGACGAGCGCGATATCGGCCTTGGGCCGCCGGTCGATGTCCTCTTCATCCAGAACACCAACCCGGCGGTGGTCTGCCCAGACCTCAACAAGGTGCATGCGGGCTTTCGGCGCGACGACCTGTTCACGTGCGTCCACGAGCAGTTCATGACCGAGACCGCGGCACTCGCCGACGTGGTGCTGCCGGCGACCATGTTCCTCGAGCACGACGACATGTATATCGGCGGCGGCCACACCCACCTCAGCGTGACCCGCCCGGTGATCGAGCCCTTGGGCGAGTGCCGGCCGAACCACGACGTGCTGTGCGGCCTGGCCGAGCGCCTCGGCCTCGACCATCCGGGTTTCGGCATGACCGCGCGCGAGATCATCGAGGCGACCTTGGAGGCCTCGGGACTGCCGCCGGCCGACGACTTCGACGACCAGCCATTCATCGACTGCGTGCTCGACGACGACGAGATGCACTTCCGCGACGGTTTTGGCCATCCGGACCGCAAGTTCCGCTTCAAGCCCGACTGGAAGGCCATGGGGCCGGCCTACGCCACGCTGCCCGACCTGCCGGGCTACTTCGACGGCTACGACATGGCGTCGGACGAGCATCCGTTCCGCATGGTCGCGGCCCCGGCGCGCCAGTACCTCAACACCAGCTTCACCGAGACCCCGACCAGCCGGAAGATGGAAGGCCGGCCGACGGTGAAGATCCACCCCGACGACCTCGCTGCCCTCGGCATCGAGGATGGCCATGCGGTCAGGCTCGGCAACCGGCTCGGCGCAGTGAAACTGCACACCGAGGCCTTCGAGGGCATCCAGCGCGGCGTCGTCGTGGTCGAGAGCGTGTGGCCCAACGCCGCCTTCGAGGAAGGTATCGGCCTCAACGTCCTGATCTCGGCCGACCCCGGCCTGCCGGCCGGCGGCGCCGTGTTCCACGACACCGCGATCTGGATCAAACCCGCTTAAACGTCATTCCGGAAGCCTGCAGGGCTATCCGGAATCCATGCCTGAGACTTGCTGACGCGACGATTGCCGCGTTCGCCAGCTCTCAGGCATGGATTCCGGGTTCGCGCTATGCGCGCCCCGGAATGACGATTGTGGTTGGTGAAATTAAGGGGGCACACCCCTTAATCCCTTGGCCCTTCCAGCGAATCGTCGTAAGTCCTCACCCCATGAGTGAAGGCACATCCGCGCACATTATCGTGCTCGGCAACGAGAAGGGCGGCTCGGGGAAATCGACGACCGCGATGCACTTGATCGTGCGCCTGCTGCGCGACGGGCGCTCGGTCGGCAGCATCGACGTCGACGCCCACCAGGGCACGCTGACCCGCTATATCCGCAACCGCGAGGCCTATTGCGAGAAGATGAAGCTGGCGCTGCGCCTGCCGGAGCACCGTATCATCGGGCCGACCAGCCACGACAGTGCCAGGGTCGCCGAGGCCGACGAGCGGGCGCGGTTCGAGGCCGCGCTCGCCGACCTTGCCGCCGGCAGGGACTACGTGGTGATCGACACGCCGGGGGGCGCCAGTTTCCTCAACCGGCTCGCCCATAGCCATGCCCATACCCTGATCACGCCCTTGAACGACAGCTTCGTCGACCTCGACATGCTGGCGCGGGTCGATCCCGACAGCCTCGCCATCGAGGGGCCGAGCCGCTATGCCGAGATGGTGTGGGAGCAGAAGAAGGCGCGGGCGATGCGCGACCGGGGCTCGATCGACTGGATCGTGATGCGTAACCGGCTCGGCAATCTGGAGTCCCACAACAAGAAGGCGATGGAGCAGGTGCTCCATGCCTTGGCGCGGCGCATCGGGTTCCGCCAGGCGCCCGGAATCAGCGAGCGGGTGGTCTTCCGCGAGTTGTTCCTCTCGGGCCTGACCCTGCTCGACCTGCGCGAGCCCGGGGCCGGGGTGAAGCTCAACATGTCGCACGTCGCCGGGCGCCAGGAAATCCGCATGCTGGTCGACGCCATCGACTTGCCGTCTGGCCAAGTCGAGGCTGGACGCGCCACCGGTTGATCCCGTTAACTATTGGCTACGATGGCAAAACTACCGACATCGACCGAAAGCGATCTCGACGCCTTCATGAAGAAGGTCGCCGACGCCCCGTCGCCGACACCCGTCGGCGAGCGCGGCCGGCTGATCTTCGCCATGGACGCGACCGCCAGCCGCGAGCCGACCTGGGACCAGGCCTGCCAGATCCAGGGCGAGATGTTCTCCGAGACCGCGACCTTGGGCGGGCTCGAGGTCCAGCTCGTCTACTACCGGGGCTTCGGCGAGTGCCGGGCCAGCAAGTGGGCGCCCAACGCCAAGCAGCTCTTGCGCTTCATGACCGGCGTCAGGTGCCGCGGCGGCCAGACCCAGATCGCCAAGGTGCTCGACCACGCCAAGAAGGAAGGCAACAGGAAACCGGTCAACGCCCTGGTCTTCGTCGGCGACGCGATGGAGGAGGATATCGACCTGGTGTGCCACAAGGCGGGCGAGCTCGGGCTCCTCGGCGTGCCGGCCTTCATCTTCCACGAGGGCGGCGACCCGATCGCCGGGAAAGCGTTCCGCGAGATCGCCAAGCTCTCGGGCGGTGCCTATTGCCCGTTCGACGCCGGCAGTGCCGCGCAACTGCGCGAGCTGTTGTCGGCGGTCGCGGTCTATGCCGCGGGCGGCCGCAAGGCGATGCTGGAATACGGCGAAAAGCGGGGCGGGGCGGCGTTGCGCCTGACCCATCAGGTCGCCGGCAAGGGCTAACCGATGAACTGGTTTTTGCTCGGCATCGCGTTGGTGGTCGGCACGATCCTGCTGGCACGCTGGTACGTCAGCGCCAATCCGGGCACGATCTACAAGACGATCCGCTGGGTCGGGCTCAGCCTCGCTCTCGTCGTCGGCACGTTCCTGCTGGTCACCGGCAAGCTCAACTTCCTGTGGATCGCGGCCGCCTTCCTGCTGCCGTGGATCGGGCGCTTGCGCATGCTGCGCAACATCGCGCGCGCCGCGCGTGGCCCCTCGGGCGGCCAGACCTCGACCGTGCGCACCCGCTTCGTGGCGATGGAGCTCGACCACGACACCGGCGATATGGACGGCGAAATCCGCGAGGGGCCGCATGCCGGCCAGCGGCTCTCGGACCTGACGATGGAGCAGGTCATCGAGCTGTTGCACGTGGCGTGGCAGGAGGACGCGCAATCCTCCCAAGTGCTGCAAGCCTATCTCGACCGCATGCACGGCGACGATTGGCGCGAGAAGGCGTCTGCGGCCGGCGGCGGCGCCTGGGAGGAAGCGCCCGGCGGCGGCCCGCATGGTGGACCCGGGGGCGGCCCCCAGAGTGGACCGATGTCGCGCGACGAGGCCTTCGAGGTGCTCGGGCTCGCGGTCGGCGCCGGCGAGGACGAGATCAAGCACGCCCACCGCGAGCTGATCCGGAAGTTCCACCCGGACCACGGCGGCTCCGACCACCTCGCCGCCAAGATCAACCAGGCGAAGGACGTCCTGCTGGGCGATTGATCGGCGAGCTCACCTTCTAACCGTAATTCTAACCGTCATTCCCGCGAAAGCGGGAATCCATGCCTGAGCGTGGGTGTTGTTCGGGTCTCCCAGGCCTGGATTCCGGGTTCGCGCTTACGCGCGCCCCGGAATGACAATGAGGTGATTGGTTGCCCGCCCGGGGCCGATGTGGCACTTAGGCGCCGCATTCCGCCCCGAGGGGCGTAAAACAGAACGATTTCATGGCCAACAGCGCCACAGGCGTCAGGAAAGCGGTGTTTCCCGTGGCCGGGCTCGGCACGCGGTTCCTGCCCGCGACCAAGGCGGTGCCGAAGGAAATGCTGCCGGTCGTCGACAAGCCCCTGATCCAATACGCGGTCGAGGAAGCCGCCGCCGCCGGCATCGAGGAGTTCATCTTCGTCACCGCCGAGGGCAAGCAGGCGATCCGGGCGCATTTCGAGCCGGCGGAAGGTCTTGAGGCGGTGCTCGCCGACGGTGGCAAGACCGACATCCTGGAGGCCGTAAGGACCGTGATCCCGGACGGCGCCAAGTTCGACTACGTCATCCAGGACCAGCCGCTGGGCCTCGGCCACGCGGTCTGGTGCGCCAAGGAGCTGGTCGGCGACGAGCCCTTTGCGGTGCTGCTGCCCGACGACCTGGTGATGGCCGAGACGCCGTGCCTGGCGCAGCTCGTCGCGGCGCAGGCCGAGACCGGCGGCAACGTGGTCGCGGTCGAGGAGGTCCCCCGGGACCAGACCCGGCGCTACGGAGTGCTCGATATCGAAGCCGACGACGGCCGGCTCGCCGCGGCCAAGGGGCTGGTCGAGAAACCGGACCCGGCGGACGCCCCTTCGAGGCTCGCGATCATCGGCCGCTATGTCCTGTTGCCCGAGATATTCGATCATCTGGCGCAATTCGAGGCCGGGGCCGGCGGCGAGATCCAGCTGACCGACGCAATGGCAAAAACGATAGGCTCGGCACCCTTCCACGGGCTGCGGTTCGAGGGGCGGCGCTTCGATTGCGGCAACACCGCGGGCTTTCTCGAGGCCAACGTCGCCTTCGCCTTGAGGCGCGAGGATCTGGCCCCGGCGGTGCGCGAGATGCTTGCCGGCTGGCGCGAAACGTAATATCGAGCCTCATGCCGCAACCGATCGGACCCACCGTCGAGGCCACTGAGAGAGAGATGTCATGCGCATAGCGATGATCGGCACCGGCTACGTCGGACTCGTCTCCGGCGCGTGCTTCTCGCAGTTCGGCATCGAGGTCGCCTGCGTCGACAGCGACGGCGACAAGATCGCCCAGCTACAAGCGGGGGGAATTCCGATCTTCGAGCCCGGCCTCGAGGA
>JASLSL010000112.1 GCA_030743445.1 Alphaproteobacteria bacterium | reverse complement strand
GGTCGTGCGCCAGGCGATCGAATGCCACGGCGCCGCACTCGACGATCCGATCGAAGCGCTACGCCGGGTCGGCGGACGCGAGCTCGCGGCGATCGCCGGCGCGGTCGCGGCGGCGCGGCAGCGGCGTATTCCGGTCATTCTCGACGGCTTTGTCGCGACGGTCGCGGCGGCGGTCCTCGCGAGGATCGACGGTGCTGCGCTCGACCACTGCCAGATGGCCCACCTCTCGGCCGAGGCCGGACACCGACGGCTCCTCGAGCGGCTGGAGAAGCGCCCGCTCTTGGACTTCGACATGCGGCTCGGCGAGGCGTCGGGCGCCGCCGTCGCCCTTGCCGTCCTCAGAAGCGCCATGGCCGCCCACAACGGCATGGCGACCTTCGAGGAAGCGGGGGTCGACGGGAAGAGCTGAGCGCCGGGCATCTCGGCTGGCCTCGGCCGCGGGGACCGTGTTAGCCTGCCCTCGCCGATGGGAAGGAAGCCGGTGACGCCCCCCACACACCCTGGGGGGCTATTCCGGCGCTGCCCCCGCAACTGAATACGGCGAGGTCGCGGCACAGAGCCACTGACGGAACACCGTTGGGAAGGCGTTGCGACTGAAGACCCGAAGCCAGGATATTTTCCACGGCACGGAACCATCGCCTCACCTCGGAGGGAGGGCATTGTGGTGACAAAATCGGAAACCTTGCCGCCCGTAACGCTCGTCCTCGGCGGCGCGCGCTCGGGAAAGAGCGCCTACGCCGAGAACCTGATCGAGACGTCGGGCCTGAATCCGGTTTATCTCGCGACGGCGGAAGCCGGCGACGACGAGATGGCCGAGCGCATACGCCGGCATAAAGCGCGTCGCGGCGATCGCTGGCGGACCGTCGAGGAAGCCCTGTCGATTCTCCCCGCGCTGCAACGCCATGCCGCGCCCGGCAGCGCCGTGCTCGTCGATTGCCTGACCATTTGGCTCGCCAATCTGATGGCGGACTCGCGCGATATCGAAGCGGAAACGGATTTGCTGGTCGCGGGATTGGATGCGCTCGCCGGACCGGTCGTTTTCGTCAGCAACGAAGTCGGCCTAGGCATCGTCCCCGCGAACGGCCAAGCGCGCGAATTCCGCGATCATGCCGGCCGGCTGAACCAGGCCGTGGCGGCGGTGGCCGACCGGGCCGTCATGCTCGTCGCCGGCCTTCCCCTCGAGCTTAAACCCGCAGCCTGACCGGAGACACGAAATATGACCGACTCCGCCAAGATTCCAACGACCGTCGTGACCGGTTTTCTCGGCTCCGGCAAGACCACCCTGATCCGCCACCTGTTGGCCACGGCGAACGGCCGACGGCTCGCGCTGATCATCAACGAATTCGGCGATATCGGCGTCGACGGCGAGTTGCTGAAGGCGTGCGGTGACGAGACCTGCGGCGAGGAGGACATCGTCGAGCTGGCGAACGGGTGCCTCTGTTGCACGGTCGCGGATGAATTCGTGCCAACGATCGAGGCCCTTCTCGCGCGCGATCCCCGCCCCGACCATATCGTCATCGAAACCTCGGGCCTGGCATTGCCGAAACCTCTGGTGCGCGCTTTCAACTGGCCGGAAATCCGGACCCGCGTCACGGTCGACGGCGTCATTGCCGTGGTCGATGGTCCCGCCGTCTCGGAGGGACGCTTCGCCAGCGATCCGGACGCGGTCCAGGCGCAGCGCGAGGCCGACGAGGCGATCGATCACGAATCGCCGCTCGAAGAGGTGTTCGAAGACCAAATTGCCTGCGCCGACCTCGTCGTCCTCAACAAGGCCGATCTGCTCGGCGAGACGCAATTGGATGCGATCCGGCGCGACATCGAGGCCAGCCTGCGCCCCGCCGTCAAGGTCGTGAGCGCCAGCAACGCCACCATCGATGCCGCCGTGTTGCTGGGATTGGAAGCTGCCGCCGAGGACGATCTCGACGCCAGGCCGTCGCATCATGACGGCGAGGAGGATCACGACCACGACGACTTCGAAAGTTTCGCCGTCACCCTCGGCGCCATTGCGTCACCTGACGAGTTGATAGAGCGGATCGAGGTCGCCGTTGCGACACACGACATTCTGCGCCTCAAAGGGTTCGCCCATGTCGCCGGGCGCGACATGCGGCTGGTCGTCCAAGCCGTCGGCACCCGAATTCAACACTATTACGACCGCGAGTGGCGTCAGGGCGAGTCGCGGGAAACACGTCTGGTGACGATCGGACGCCAGGGGCTCGACCGCGCCGCGATAGAGGCGGCGATCGTGGGCTGATCGATGCATTTGCTTGCCGCACAACCGGGCGCGATCGACGATGGATCCGAAGCCGTCGACTTGGGCCAGACGCCCGGCGACATTCTGTTCCTCTCGGCCGCGGACACCGAGCTCGCCTGCCTGGCCGCGACCCGGGCCGAACTGGGCGGGGAGTATCCCAGCCTGCGCTTGGCCAATTTGATGCACCTGGGGCACAACATGTCCGTCGATCTCTACGTCGACGAGGTGGTGAGCCATGCGAGGCTGGTTCTGGTTCGTGTCCTGGGCGGGGTCGGCTACTGGCCCTACGGCGTGGAGCAGTTCAGGGCGATCTGCCGGGACCGCGAAATTCCCGTGGCCTTCATGCCCGGCGACGACCAGCCGGATGCCGAACTCGATCGTCACAGCACCGTGGGGCGCGAGGCGCTGCATCGCCTGTGGCAGTATCGGGTCCATGGCGGCCCGGATAACGACCGCAATTTCCTCGCCTATGCGGCGACGTTGATCGGCGAGGACCGGTCGTGGCAGCCGCCGAAACCGCTGCTTCGCGCCGGCCTCTACTGGCCCGGGCAAACCGAGGCCGATCTCGCGGCGATACGCGCCGATTGGGCCGACGGCGCGCCGGTCGCACCGCTGGTGTTTTATCGCGCCCTCGTCCAAGCCGGCAATCTGGCGCCGGTCGAGGGTCTGATCGAGGCGCTGCGCCGCGAGGGTATCAACCCGTTGCCGATATTCGTCTCCAGCCTGAAGGATTCGTTCTCGGCGGAGTTCCTCGGCGCCCTGTTCGAGGAAGCGCCGCCCGCGATCGTCCTGAACGCCACCGGATTCGCGGTTTCCACCCCCGGCGATGCGCGCAAGAAAACGCCGTTCGATGACGCCGATTGTCCCGTCCTGCAAGTGGTCTTCGCGGGCGGCACCGAAGCGGCATGGCGCGAAGGTGCGAGAGGCCTCTCGCCGCGCGACCTCGCGATGAACGTCGTCCTTCCGGAAATCGATGGACGGATTCTCGCCCGCGCGATCTCGTTCAAAACCGAGGCCAGATACGACCCGGCGACACAAACCTCCGTCACGGCTTACGAGGCGGTTCCGGACCGTGTCGACTTCGTCGCCCGGCTGGCCATGGCGTGGTGCCGCTTGCGCCAGGCGCCGGCGGCAGAGCGCCGCGTCGCGATCGTGCTCGCCAACTATCCGAACCGCGACGGGCGGCTCGGCAACGGCGTCGGACTCGACACGCCGGAAAGCATGGCGACCCTGCTGGCCGCCATGGCGAGGGACGGCTACCGCATCGACGGCCGTCCCGCCGATGGCGAGACCCTGATGGACCGGCTGTTGGCCGGGCCGACGAACGATCTGAGCGCAAGGTCTCTCCGCGGCGACGGCGTTCGCCTCTCGCTTGGCGACTACACCCGATACTTCGAAACCTTGCCGGCAATGGTTCGCGACCAAATCACCGACCGTTGGGGGGGACCGGAAGAGGACCCGTTCTTCGACGGGGAAGCGTTCATTCTGTCGATTGCCGAGTACGGCAATATCGCGATCGGCATCCAACCGGCCCGCGGCTACAACATCGATCCGGCGGAGAGCTACCACGACCCCGCACTCGTGCCGCCGCACGGGTATTTGGCGTTCTACGCCTGGCTTCGCGGCGACTTCGACGTCCACGCGATCATCCATATGGGCAAGCACGGCAATCTGGAATGGCTGCCGGGAAAATCGGTGGTGCTCTCGGGATCCTGTTTCCCCGAAGCCGCGTTCGGCCCGCTGCCGCACCTCTATCCGTTTATCGTCAACGACCCGGGCGAGGGGACGCAGGCGAAACGCCGCAGCCAGGCGGTGATCCTCGATCACCTGACCCCGCCGCTGACGCGTGCGGAGTCCTATGGGCCGCAGAAGGACCTCGAAGTGCTGGTCGACGAGTATTACGAAGCGGCGGGACTCGACCCGAGGCGGCTCGATCTGCTGCGCCGGCAAATCCTCGATCTGACCCACTCGACCGGCCTCGACAAGGACACCGGCATCGAGATCGAGGACGACGCCGAGGCCGCGCTCGGCAAGCTCGACAATTACCTTTGCGAGCTGAAGGAGATGCAAATCCGTAACGGCTTGCACATCTTCGGCCGGTCGCCGACCGGCATTTTGCTCGACGATCTGCTCGTCGCCCTGGTTCGCGTACCGAGAGGCCGCGGCGAAGGGGCCGATCAATCGCTGATCCGCGCGCTCGCCCAAGACCTCGAT
>JASLSL010000111.1 GCA_030743445.1 Alphaproteobacteria bacterium | reverse complement strand
AGGAGTCCGGCCTCGACGGCGAGAAAACCATGGCGCGGATCCAGGACCAAGAGGTCAAGGACCGGCTGTTCAAGAACACCGAGGAGGCGGTCGAACGTGGTGCGTTCGGAATCCCGACGTTCTTCGTCGGCAAGGAGATGTTCTTCGGCAAGGACCGCCTGCGCGACGTCGAGGAGGAAATCGAAGCCGCGAAGTAGGGTTCAGACGGCGGGGGACACGGCGGCACCCCCCCTTAATTCAAAATCTCCGCCAGCGCGTCCCCGGTTGCAACCATATCGCCGTTCTGGTTGGTCACCGTGACCTGGCACACGGCCCATTTGGCCGCCCGGGTCTCGCGTTTCGAGGCGACCTCGACCCGGATTCGGATCGTGTCGCCGGGATAGATCGGCTGGCGAAAGCGGGTCTCCAGGCGCCGGTGCTCGCCGTTGTCGGGCCAGAGCCAGTCGGTCATCGCCCGGGTCATGAACGCGTACGTCATCAGTCCGTGGGCGATCACGTCGTCGAACGACTTGCCGCCGGCGAACTCGGTCTCCGTCATGTACTTGTCGTCCCAATGCAGCGGGTTGTGGTCGAACGAGGCGGCGGCGAATTCCGCGATCATCTCGCGGGTAATGACGACCTCGGGCCCGTCGAAGCCGTATCCGACCTCCAAGTCGTCGTAGGTGAAATCGACCGTCATGCTCCCTGCCCCGCCCTAGTACGGCCGCATGGTCCAGCCGCGGCCGGAGCACACCACCTCGCCCGCTTGGTTTCGGAAAACGTTGTCGTGGATCGCGAAGGTGTTGCCCTTGCGGATCAGCTTGTCGAGGCAACGCGCCTCGAGCGCGATCGTGTCGCCGGGGCGGACCGGACGGTGCAGCCACCAGTTCTGCCCCATGTTGATGGTCCCGGGGGTGCGCATGAAGTGGTCGTGCCCGGTGCAGGCGAAGAGGAACAGCGCATGGATGCTGGGTGGTGCTATCAGCCCGCCGAAGCGGGTCGACTTGGCAAAGGCCTCGTCGAAGTAGAGCGGGTTCTCGTCGCCGATCGAGCGCGCGTAGCGCTGGATGATTTCCTTGGTGATGGTGACCGGCCGGGAGCGGAGGACGACGCCGGGCTCGAGATCGTCCCAGCCGGCGCGCACCTCCGCCTCTTTCCAGAAGTCGGTTTCGAAGTCGTCGGGATTGAATTCCGACATGCGGCCCGTCCTCGTCTCTTAAAGAATCTGCAGCAGGATCATCACTAGCGCGGCAAGGCTGACCGCCCAGGCAACCGTGCGCAGGTACGGGATTCCCCCCGTGTGGCCGACCACCATCGCGAGCCGGGAATAGAAGAAGATTTGCGAGGCCAGCGCCGTCGTCGCGTTGGCCTTGCCGGCGACGTGCGCCACCAGCACCAGGATCGCGAAGGGCGCGATGTTCTCGATCAGGTTCATGTGACAACGCTTCGAGCGCTGCACCCAGTCCGGCAGACTGTCGTGGCCCGGCTGCGGATAGCTTGCCGCCTTGCCGAGACCGACCCCGCCGATCAGCCCCAGGGTGTAGGGAAAGGCCAGCAGGACGCACAGCACCGCGGTCCACATCAGCATTTGCAGATCGACACTCATAGGAATTTCCTCCCCTCGAAATGAGCCTGGATGGATGTTGCGGGATCGCCCGCGGGAAGGCAAATCACGGCTTCGTTCAGGCCGGTGTCGCCTGCGGCAGCTTCTGGCCATGGCGATTCTCGAAGACGATGCGGACCGCCATGCCGATCTCGACCGCCGCCGGGTCGCAATCGACCACGTTCATCATCATCCGGTAGCCGTCGGCCATGTCGACCAGCGCCAGGACATAGGGTATGTCGGGCTTGAAGGCCTCCGACGGCGCGCGCTCGACCACGGTGAAGCTGTGCACCGCGCCAGTGGGCGCCGCCTCGGTCCACGCGAGCTCGCCGCCACCGCACTTGGCGCAGATCGAGCGCGGGTAGAACTGGTTGTGGCCGCACGCACCGCATTTCTGATAGAGCAGCCGCTCCTCGTTGCAGGCCTCCCAGTAGGGCGCGGTGTCGGCGTTCGGCCGGGGGACGGGTTTCGCGGTCATCGTCAACCCCTCCCCAGCACCAGCGAGCAATGGGCCGAGAGAATCCCGCCGTCGCCGTGGGCGAAGCAGAGCTCGGCGTCCGGCACCTGGCGATCGGCCGCCTCGTGGCGCAGTTGGCGCACCGCCTCGACGATGTGGAACATGCCGCCTGCCGCCCCCGAATGGCCGAACGACAGCAGCCCGCCATGGGTGTTGCAGGGCAGCCGGCCGCCGTGGGTCAGCTCGCCCGCGAGTGCCGCCGGGCCGGCCTCGCCGGTTGCGAAGAAGCCGATCGATTCGAGCTCGACCAGCAGCGTAATGGTGAAGGAATCGTAGATCTCGGCGACATCGATATCGCTTGGCGTCACGCCGGCCTTGGCGAAGGCGCGCGCCGCCGCGTTCTTGCAGCCGAAATCGGTCAGCGAAGGGGCCTGCGAGATATGTTCGTGGGTGTGGCCCTGACCGGCACCCAGCACCCGGACCGGGTGCCGGGCGGTGTCCCGGGCGGCGTCCGGCGCGCTCACCACATAGGCCGCCCCGCCATCGGAGATCAGGCAGCAATCCAAAAGCCGCAAGGGCGAGGCGATGGTCCGCGCCGCGGCGACGTCGTCCATGGTGATCGGGTCCTGCATATGCGCGTCCGGGTGCATCGCCGCGTGCGCCCGGTGGGTCACCGCGAGCGCCGCGAGATGCTCCAAGGTCGCCCCGGTCTCATGCATGTAGCGCCGGGCGACCAGGGCATAGGCCGCGGGGATGCTGATGCCGTAGGGCACCTCGAACTGCGGGTGGCCGAAATCGGCGAGCACCGCGACCGCCTGGTCGCGGGTCATGCCGGAGACCCGGCTGTCGCCGGCGACGCAGAGCACGTGGCGGCACTGGCCGGTCTCGACCAGCGAGGCGGCCTGCATGACCATCATCGCCCCCGTCGCCCCGCCGCCGTTGAGCCCGGCGTTGAAGTTGGGCTCGATGCCGAGATACTCGCAGAACGCCGAGCTCAGCATCGGGTAGTTCTCGGTCAGGATGTAGGCGCAGATCACGCCGTCGATGTCGCCGAGCGCGAGCCCGGCATCGGCGATGGCGCCGAGCGCCGCCTCGGCATGCAGCGACATCGCGGACGAGCCCGGGACCTTGCCGACCTTGGTGTTGTGGACGCCGGTGATGATCGCGTTGTCGGCCACGACGCTTCCTATTTCCCAGCGGTGTAGATTTCGATCAGGTCGGTCAGCGTGAAGAAAGTGCGGGCGCCGGCTCCCGTGCCGCCGCCGGCCACGAACCAGCGCTTGCCGACGACGGCGGAGCCGAGGCCGTGGCGCGCCGTCGGCATGTCGGCGAGCCTGGTCCAGCGGTCGGCACTCGGATCGTACGCCCAGTGCTCGGCAAAGGTGTCCGGCGGGGAGAACGCCTCGCCGCCGGTGACATGGATGTGGCCGGCGACCGCGGCCGCGGTGTGGCCGCCGCGTGCCGCCGGCAGGTCGGCCTTGCGGGTCCAGCGATCGGTCGCCGGATCGTAGGCCTCGACCACGGCGAGGTTGCCCTGTTCGGACCAGCGCCCGGCGACGGCGTAGAACTTGCCGCCGAGCGCCGCCGCCGCCAGATGCTCGCGCGGCGTCAGCAAGGGTTCGCGCACGCTCCAGCGGTCGGTCGCCGGATCGTAGGCCCACAGTACCGCCGGCTCGGTGCCCACGCCGCCGAAGACGTAGAGCTTGCCGGCAAGCGCCATCATCCTGTGCGCCGCCCGCGGGCCCGGCATATGGGCGAGCGCTTGCCAACGGTCGGCCACCGGGTCGTAGACCCAGGCGCTGCGGCGGTTCGCCGTGAACGTCATGTCGTCGTAGCCGCCGCTGAGGTAAAGGCGCCCGTCCATCCCGGCCATCGCCGGATGGTGCAGCGCCACCGGCAGGTCGGCGAGCTCGCGCCAGGCATTGGCGGCGGGATCGTAGACCTCGAATGCGTCGGTCGTGCCGAGCCGGCCGATGCCGCCGGCGACGTAAACGCGGCCGCCCGCCGCGGCGACGGCGATCTCGGAGCGCACGCTCGGCATCTCCGAGCCGCGGCGCCAGGCCTCCGTGGCCTGGCCCGGCGCGGCGCGGCCCACCGCCAGGCCGGAAACGACGAGCGCCGCGAGAAGCGCGGCTCTAATCATCGGCCGCCGCTTGTTTCGCTGCCCCTTCCTTCACCGCCGCATCCCAGTCGTAGTCGAGCGGCTGTTTGTCGAGGAAGCGCTGGACCGCCGCCTTGTGATAGTCGGAATCGAGCGCCAGGCCCTGGGACCAGGCCTCCATCTCGGCGATCGCGTGCTGGTCGAGGTGGAGCGCCTGGTTGAGCACGGTCTTCGCCATGCCGATCGCAAGCCGCGAGGACGCCCGGAACCGCCCGGCGAACTCGAGCGCCCGGTCGAACAGCGCCTCGGGCGGATGGATTTCGTGGACGATGCCGATGCGTTCGGCCTCCTCCGCGCCGACCGATCGCGCGGTGAAGATCAGGTCCTTGGCGCGCTGCAGGCCGACGATGCGCGGCAGCAAAAAGAACCCGCCGGCGTCCGGCACCAACCCGATGCGCCCGAACACGGCGCAGAACCGGGCCCTCGGCGTCGCCAGCACGAAGTCGCAGGCGAGCGCCAGATTGAACCCGGCGCCATAGGCCGGGCCGTCGACCGCGGCGACGACCGGAATCTCCAGCCCGATGAGCTGCGGCAGCCAGACATGGATGTTCTGAATCCGCCGCCGGCCGGACCGCGCGTCCATCTTGTCGTCGGTGATCGCCTGCAAATCGCCGCCGGCACAGAACGCCTCGCCCGCCCCGGTGATCAGCATCGCCTTCAGGTCGGCGTCGTCGCGCACGACCATCACCGCATGGGCCAATTCTTCGCGCATGGTGATGTCGAAGGCGTTGCGCTTTTCCGGCCGGTTGAAGGTGAGGATCGCGACCTCGTCGCGGACCTCGTAGATGATCGTCTTGTAGGTCATGGCGCTCTCTCCGGCTGACATTGCCGACCGCTGTTCGGACGGCCTTATGCGCTTCTACACCGAAATCGGCCGTGCGGAAATCCCCCTCGATTCCGGGACTTGGTGTCGCATGGAGAATATCGGCAACCGTCGATATAATTGTCCCTCGGCAATATCGCTCTCAGGCAAGTATTCATGCGGATTTCGATGCCGAATCATTCGGGTTTTGGGTTGCTAAGCACCGGCCTGATCGGTGCGATCCTATTGCTCGGCCTTGTCGCCCTGTGGTCGGGCGGCGCGCAGGCGGGCGATGATTTGGTCGATTTCAAGTCCCTCGACAAAGTCACCAAGGGCGCCTTCACCGGCAAATTCAGCAATCGCGACCACCAAATCGAGCGGGGCCTGCTGGAAAGCAAGCTGATACCGGTTTACCCGGAAGGCGCCGATTGCCCCAAGATCGACCACATATACGGCGAGGCGTGGCAAGGCCCGGTCGCCGGCAAGTTCCACACCGGCACCGATATTCCGGCATGGTGGGACGATCCGATCTATGCGATGGCGGACGGCGAAGTCGTCGCCAAATTCACCGGCGAGAGAGGCTATCGGGGCCTGCAAATCGTCTTGCGGCATTCGCCGGAGGATACCGGCCTGCCGGTGTGGATCTATACGCTCTATTCGCATTTCTCCAGCATGCCCGAAGTCGAGATCGGCCAACGGGTGCGCATCGGCGACGTGCTCGGTCCGAACGGCAAGAGCGGCGTTCCGGGCGAAATGCGGGAGCCGCATCTGCATCTCACCGTCAGTTTCAGCAAATCGCCGAAATATGCGCGGAACAAATGGCTGCTCGTTCCGATGGAAGGGCATTACGCCGACCCGGTCGCGCTGTTCCGCGGCAAGATGCCGATCGACACCCAAGCGATGCGCGCACTGCCGAAAAGCGAAAGGCGGGTGAAGATCGCCTACAAGCTCGAAACCGGCAAAATCGTGCCGCCCGGTGCGAAAATCATCTGGCCCTTCGCCTGCGATCCGGATTGAATCCAGGCCGGCCCAAGGCGCTTCGCATCATCGGAATCGCCCGCCGAGTGCGATTTACGGAGAGATGGGTGTTGTCGATTCCGGCGCCATGCGTCACGGTAAAACGGTTGTATCGGCGTCGCGGCGCCCGACGCAGCAAGCTGGAACGATAGGAAAGGGATCATGGCGCCACGGTCATCGACAGCCCCGGCCGGATCGGACGTCGACTACCTGGACCGGGTCCGGGACATCGCGCCGATCATCGACGCCGCCGCCGACCAAGCCGAGCGCGACCGCCGATTGCCGGACGACGTACTGGCCGCCCTGCACGACGCGGGCCTGTTCCGTCTTCTGCTGCCGCGGCAGTTCGGCGGCGGCGAGGTCGACCCGATGACTTTCTTCCAAACCATCGAGGCGGTGGCGAAGCACGACGCCAGCACTGCCTGGTGCCTCTGCCAGGCGAATGGATGCGCGATGACCGCGGCCTTCCTCGAGCCCGAGGTCGCCGACGAGATCTGGGGCAACGACCCGAACGGCGTCGTCGCCTGGGGGCCGGGCAAGGCCGAGGTCGTACCGGAAGACGGTGGATTCCGCCTCAACGCCGAATGCTCGTTCGCAAGCGGCATGCGACACGCAAGCTGGCTCGGCGCCCACTCGGTCGTCCTGGGGGCGGACGGCGAGCCCGAACGCCGCGAGGACGGCGGCCCGGTGATCCGGACCATGCTGTTCCCGGCGGACCAGGCGACCCCGATCGATATCTGGGACGTGATCGGCCTGCGCGCCACCGCGAGCGACGGCTTCCGGGTCGGCGATCTCGCCATCCCCCACGAGCACTCGGTCTCGCGCGACGACCCGGCCGAACGGCGCATCGAGGCGCCGCTCTACCAGTTCCACCAGACCAACCTCTACGCCACCGGGTTTTCGGGAACGGCTATCGGGATCGCCCGCACGATGCTCGACAGCTTCAAGGAACTGGCGATGGAAAAGCAGCCGCAGCGCGCCAAACAGGTGCTGCGCGACAACGGCATGATCCAGCGCGAGGTCGGCGAGGCCGAGGCCCGGCTCGGCTCGGCCCGGGCGTTTATCCTCAGCGAGCTCGACCATATCTGGCGCGAGGTCGTGCATACCGGAAGGCTCGAAATCGCGCAGCGCATGCGCATTCGCCTGGCCACGACCTATGGCATCCACGAGGCGAAGGCCGTGGCCGATATGGCCTATGACGCGGCGGGAGCGACGTCGATCTTCGCGAGCCACCCGATGGAGCGCCGGTTCCGCGACATCCACACCGTGACCCAGCAGATGCAGGGACAGAAGTCCCACCTGCAGACGGTCGGCGCCTATATCCTGGGCCACGAGCCCGACCTGTCGGTCACCTGACCGGACAACGAGTATCGGCGCGAACGAGAAACCGCCCGCGCGGTGGCTTGATCCCGCGCGGGCAGCGTTACCCCTGTGGAAACGGTTGCGGCGTTACTTCCAGGCTTTGGACAGCGCCTCGGCGAGGGCGATCTGCCGCGTGGTCATCTGCTTGGCGATCTTCTTTCGCTGGCCGGTGGCGGCGACCCTGAGGTCCTTCGATTTCTGGCGCTCGGCGACGACCGAGTACCAGCGGTAGGCCTGGACCAAATCCTTCTGAACGCCCTTGCCCTGACGGTAGAGCTGGGCAAGCTTGAGCATCGAGACGAAGCCGGCACGGCTGGTTGCGGTCTCGGCGCCGACCAGATAGGCGTCGTGCGCTTCCTTGTAGTTGCCGCGTTTGGCCTGCATACCGGCATAGAAGTAACAACCGGTGTCGTCGCCTTCGACGCACATCTCAAGCAGGCTCGAGAGCGACTTCTTGGTGTAACGTTTGTACTTGCCGCCGGCGACCGCCACGGCAGACAGCGCCAGAGCGAGCACGGCGACGACGATCGCGGTGGGAAATCGTTTCATGCCCCTAATCCTCCGCTTGTCATTCCGTATCCAAAGTCGACGTTCGGTCCCTGTATCGGCGAAATAAATCAGGGTCCAACCGCTTCTCGCGCAAATAACACGCAAATATTGCGCCAAATGCGGCCCGGACCGCCGTGGCGCCGCCCTCCGGATCGGGACGAAACCATGCGATCCTGGATTAAACTATTGAATTAAGGCGATTATTTGGCGATTTCGCGCCTGGAATGAGACCGCGAAACAGGTTGCCGTGGACCTAGCAGGACGGCTCGGCGTCAAGTGAATCAGAAGTCTCGGCGGCAATATTCGGGCAATACTTGGAAGTAACCGGGTCGAAATAGCCGGGCAGGTTCAAATAAAGGCTCGTCAGCCTGGACCGGTTCTGCGATCCCTCGGTTGGGCGTTCGCCGCGCGCCCTTGGATTCGCGGAGCCGGGCGCTATGCTCGGCTTAGGGAACACACAATGCGGCGAAAGGACGATGCGATGGAAAACCCGATGAGCCTCGAGGGGCGCGTGATCATGATGACCGGTGCGGCGCAGGGCATCGGCCAGGCGGTGGCGGCGAAGGCGTCGGCGCTGGGCGCGACGCTGGCCCTGGTCGACGTCAACGAGGATGGCCTGAAGGAAACCCAGGGCATGCTCGAGAACGGCGCCAACCTCCACGTCGGCAGCGTCGCCGACCCGAAATTCGTGCAGGACACGGTCGCGGCCGTGATCGACAAGCACGGCGCCATCAATGGGCTCTACAACAACGCCGGCATCGTCCGCGCGGCGATGGCGCACAAGATGTCGCTCGCCGATTGGCAGGCGGTGATCGACGTCAACCTGACGGGCGTGTTCGTCTGCCTGCAGGCGGTCGGCCGCCATATGCGCGAGCGCGCCGGCGAGGGCGACGACAGCCCGAAGCGTATCGTCAACGTCTCCTCGGTCGCGGGACGGCGCGGCACCATCGGCCAGATCAACTATGGCGCCGCCAAATCCGGCGTGCTGGGCATCACCATGAGCGCCGCGCACGAGTGGGCGCGCTACGGCATTTGCGTCAACAGCGTCTGTTTCGGCACCGTCGAGACCGAGATGACCGAGGTCGTCCGCGGCCCGAAATTCATCGAGCAGACGATGGCGCGGATTCCGATGGGCCGGATGACCACGCCCGACGAAGTCGCCGGCCCGGTGTGCTTCCTGCTGAGCGACACGGCGAGCTATGTTACCGGGCAGCACCTCAACATCTGCGGCGGCTCGCAGATCGGATTCTGAGGACGGGGAACATGAGCCAGGCACCGCAACAGGCCGATCCATCGGTGACCGGCGAGGCGCACTGGACCAACAAGGGCGATATCAAGCTCTTCCTCTGGGAGAAGTACCAGGGCACGCCGGGATCGTCGATCTGCTCGAGTTCTTCAAGCTCCTGGCGAACCCGTCGAAGCAGTTCAAGGTGATGCCCGAGATCAGCCACGCGAGCTTCCAGCAGAAGAACCACCTGATGGTCTACGACGTGCTGGCGAGCTTCCTCGAGCAGGCGGAGCCGGTCTATCGTAATTAATGGGGACTGTCCCCATTTTATAAGTCATTGATTTTACTTGATGCCGGGTCCGCTTTCGCGGGAATGACGTGATCGTGATTCTTCGCCCTACCCCGCACCCCTGATCTCATCCAGCACCGGCAGGATGTAAGTGCGGAACAGCGCCGGGTTCTCCGACATCGGGAAGTGGCCGATGCCTTCCATCACCGTCGCCTTGGCGCCCGCGATGCGGGACGCGGTCGCCGCCGTGCGCTCGGGCGTACAGGACGAGTCGTACTCCCCCGACAACAGGTAAACCGGACACTTGTCCGTATCGATCAGCGGCGAGCGGTCGTCGAAATGGCCGTCGTACCAGTAGAAATAGAGATCGCCCTTGAAGATGCCGGGACCGCCCTGCATGTAGGACCACAGCGTCTCCCAGCGGTATTCGTCGGGGCTCTGCGGCGCGACCTGGGCCGAGACGATGGCGGCGCAGACCTCGCCGCCGTGGATGTCCGGGCGGTGCAGCCAATCGAGCTCGTAATAGGGCTCGAGCCGGTCGGCACCCTCGAGCGCGATCACCGCGCGGAACCGGTCGGCCTGCTCCAGCGCCAGGTGGAGGACCACGCGCCCGCCCATCGAGCAGCCCATGATCACCGGGTGCCGGAGCTCCATCGCCCGGCAGAACGCCATGATGGTGTCCTTGTAGAGCTCGGTCGTCAGGCTGTACTCGCGGTCGCGCCAGCCGACGGGTGGGTTCGACTTGCCATGCCACGGCATGTCGAAGGCGATGACCCGGTAGTGGTCGGTGATCGCGGGATCGCACATCAGGTGGCGGTACTGGCGCGCGTCCGAGCCCGCGGTGTGCAGGCAGACCAGCGGAATCCCGTCGCCCGCCTCCTCGACATGGATGCGGCAGGCCTCGCCCGCGACCTCGATGGTGAGGTAGCGCCCGACGATCGGCTCGTAATCCGGCATCGCCTTACCTCCTCCGCGCCTTCGGCCGCGGCGACGACAACACGTCCTTGAAGTACTGCAGGTTCTGCATCAACGGCGCGAGGTCGCCGTCGAGCTCGACCAGCCCCGCCGCCAGCATTGCCCAGATGTCGTGATGGTTGCGCTTCGGCATGGGCTTCCAGAATTCCTGCCAGACCTCGGACGCGGCGCGGATCGAGAATTGGCCGGTTATGGTCTCGAGCTCACGCGGCTCGATCGAGGCGATGCGCCCCTTCTCTATGGTGACAAGGTAGTCCTCGTCGCCGACACCAAGCAGAAAGGCGAGATCGACGAACCGGCCGCGCCGGATCAGCATCTTGTCGCCGTTCACGCACCCCTGGATCTTGTCGATCATCGCAAGCCTCCGTCGTTGATCCGCTTCGAGCCTAATCCAATCGCCAGGCGCGGAACAGCACGGGCCTTGACTTCGGCGGGGTCCCTCTAGTTTTGTGGTGCCCGGAAAATAGAAGCGCCCCCGCCAGAGGGGCCGACACGATGGGCCGGTAAACAGGGGGGACCCGCCATGGCCAAGCCGTTGCCGCAGCAGACATTGCTTCTGGAGTTGATCTCGATGTCGGGCGACATCGCGGTCCCGAGCGAGGACGACGGCACCCTGCTGTTCCGCACGCTCGGGGAATGCAAGGCGGCGAACTGGATTCGGCTCTCCCCCTTCGGTCAAGGCTTCGACAAGGCGAGCCTGACCGCTTCCGGCCGCAGTATCCTGAAGGAATTAGTGGCGACCTAGTACTAGCCTTCCCGGATCACGGGATTGCTCAGGGTGCCGATCCCGTCGATCTCGACCTCGACGACGTCGCCGTCCTCGAGGTTCCGGGCCGCACCCTCGGTGCCCATCCAGATGACGTCGCCCGCCTGCAGCGTGATGTATTGCGACATCGCGCTGATATAGGCCTCGATGCCGAACAGCATGTGGTTGGTCTTGAAGCGGATCATTTCCTCGCCGTTGAGCCGCACCGTGGTCTCGAGCGCGTCGAGGTCGACATCGGTCTCGATCCACGGCCCCATCGGCTTGAAGGTGTCGGTGTTCTTGGAGCGCCACATGGTGCGGTCCGACTTCTGCCAATTGCGCTCGCTGACGTCGTTGCCGATGGTGTAGCCGAGCACGCAGTCGAGCGCGTCCGCCACGGCGACGTGCTTCGCCTGCTTGCCGATCACGGCGACGATTTCGCCTTCGTACTCGACCTTGTCGGTCGCGTCGGCGGGAATGACGATCGCCTCGCCGTGGGCGATCAGCGCGTTGTTGGCGCGGTAGCCGATTTCCGGCCGCTCCGCGATGTTGGGCTCGGTGCCGCGCAGCGCCGCCTGCTCCTTGACGTGCTCCAGGTAGTTGAGCCCCGCCGCATAGAACGTCTTCGGGACTACCGGCACCAGCAGCTTGACCGCGTCGAGCGGTAACCTGTTACCGGTCCGCTCGTAGCCGTCGAACGGGTCGCCGGTGACCACTTCGACCTCGTCGCCCTCGACGATCCCGTGGACCGCCGCGCCGTCCACCTCGATCCTGGCCCACCGCATGTCGATCGCCTCCCCTGAATTTAGCGCGCCTATCTGACCCGGAACGGCGGGTTTTGGCAACGCCTTGCCTCGCCCCACCCCGCGGGGCATGGTTGGCTCTCCAATGGCGCGCCGGAAATCGACCCACCCCACCCTCAAGGCCGCGACCTGGATGATCGGCACCTTGCTGTCCTTCACCGTCATGGCGGTCGCGGTGCGCCAGCTGCACGGCACGATGGGAACCTTCGAGATCCTGTTCTTCCGCAGCCTCGTCGGGTTGATCATCACCGTGGCGATCGTCGCCCGGGTCGGCTGGAGCGAAATCCGCACCTACCAGCCGAAGATGCAGGTGGGTCGCAACATCATCCATTACGGCGGCCAGTTCGGCTGGGTCCTCGGCCTGTCGCTGCTGCCGCTGACCGAGGTGTTCGCGATCGAGTTCACCATTCCGCTGTGGACCGCGATCCTGGCGATAACGCTTCTCGGCGAGCGCATGAACCGCGGGCGCGCCGTGGCGATGATTGCCGGCTTCGTCGGGATATTGGTGATCCTGCGCCCGGGGATCGAGATCATCGACGTCGGCGCCCTGGTGATGATCGGCGCCGCCATGTGTTTCGCCGGCTCGATCGTCTGCACCAAGACCCTGATCCGGACCGACCGGCCGCTCGCGATCCTGTTCTATATGTCGCTGATCCAACTGCCGATGGGATTGGTCCCGGCGCTGTTCCAGTGGGTGACGCCGGGATGGACCGACCTGCCGTGGCTGCTGATCGTCGGGCTCTGCGCCCTGACCGCGCACTACAGTCTCGCCAACGCTTTCCTGCATGCCGACGCGACCATCGTCATGCCGATGGAGTTCATGCGCCTGCCCTTGATCGCCCTCGTCGCCTACATTCTCTATAACGAACCGTTGGAGTTTTTCGTGTTCCTGGGGGCGGCGCTGATCTTCGCCGGCAACTATTACAGCATCCGCCGGGAGAGCCGCTTATGACCGTTACCGCCGAACTCGCCGAGAAGATCGTCGCCACGGGATACGACGATCTGCCCAAGGCCGCGATAGCGGCGGCGCGGCGCCTGGTGCTCGACGGGGTCGCGGTGGCGGTCGCGGGGACGGTGCAGGAGGAGGCGCCGGGCATTCTCGCCGCGCACGTCCGGGAGCTTGGCGGCAACCCGACGTCCTCGGTGATCGGCTTCGGGTTCAAGACCTCGCCGGTGAACGCCGCCTACGTCAACGGCTCGGCGATGCACGTGCTCGACTTCGAGCCGATGTGGCAGCCCGCCAACCACCAGGTCTCGACCTCGCTGCCGGCGGTCCTGGCGCTCGCCGAGGCGCGCTGCCTTCCCGGCCGCGAGGCCTTGACGGCCATGGTCAAGGGCATCGAGACGATGGGTTGGATTCGCGCCGCCTCGGGCCAGCACGACATCAAGCAGACCCACTACCACCCGCCGGGGCTGGTCGGCCCGATGGGGGCGGCGGTCGCGGCGGGCCACCTGTTGGGGCTCGACGCGATGCAGCTGCGGAACGCGCTCGGCACTACTTCGTCGCGCATTGGCAGCATCCTCGGCAATGTCGGCACGATGTCGAAATCGACCAATTGCGGGCTCGCCGTCGCGATGGGGCTCGACGCGGCGCTGCTGGCCTCGCGCGGCTTCACCGGCAACACCGAGACCTTCGACGATCCGCGCGGCTATGTCGCGACCTTCTTCGACAAGGACTTCGACACGCAAGAGCTGTTGAACTACGGCCCGCCCTTTCGGGTCGCCGACCCGGGCTACGCGATCAAGATGTTCCCGAGCCAGTTCGGCACCCATTTCGTGATTACCGCCGGGCTGGAGCTGCATGGCAAGATCGGCGATGCGTCGCGGATCGAGCGGGTCCACCTGAAGACCCCGATGATGGCCTATATCGACCGGCCGAAGCCGGCAGACGGGCTCGACGGCAAGTTCAGTTGGCAGTACACCTCGGCCTGCGCCTTGCTCGACGGCAAGGTGGTGATCTCGAGCTTCACCGACGAGCGCCGCTTCAGCCCCGACATGGAGGCGATGCTCGGGAAATACGATCTCGAGATGCGCGACGACATCCCGGGCCGGTTCGACCAGATGTATGTCGAGATGCGGGTCACGCTGGAAGGCGGCGAGGCGCTGGAGACCCGCTGCACCGGGCCGCGCGGCATCTGGGGCACGCCGCCGATCCCCGAGGCGGACCACCTGGTCAAGGTGCGCGACTGCCTGGCGCTGCGCTTCGAGGAGGAAACCGCCGAGCGGATCGTCGATCTCGCGGGCCGGCTCGACGAGCTGTCGGCCGACGAGGTCGCCGGACTGATGGACCTGCTGCGCGGCGATTCCGGCCATCGCCAATGATTCTTTAAGGGCATGGCGATCTGCGCTATAGCTAGATCAACCAAGAAACCAAGCGCACGGCCTGCCAACCATGAAATTCAGCAATTTCCTGTTCCCCGCGAGCCCCTCGCCCGAGGACGACTCGCGGATCATCGACGAGACCCTGGCCGAGGCCAAGCTCAGCGACGAGCTCGGCGTCGACGTGCTGTGGCTCGCCGAGCACCACTTCGACGGCATCTGCGCCTATGTCGACCCGGTCAGCTTCGCCGCCGCGATCGCGATGATCACCGAGCGCTGCCGGATCGGCTTCGCAGTGGCGCAGATGTCGCTGCACCACCCGATCCGCTTCGCCGAGCAGATGTCAATCATCGACAACATCAGCCACGGCCGGCTGATCGTCGGGCTCGGCCGCGGCACCGCCTACAACATCTACGACTACCAGGGCTACGACATCGACCCGGACGAGGCCTTGGAGCGCCTGATCGAGTCCGAGGAGATCCTGGTCAAGGCGTGGACGACCGCGGACTACGAGCACAACGGCAAGTACTGGAACCTAAGGCTGCCATTGCTGCGCCCGGCGACCTACACCAAGCCGCACCCGCCGATCATCCGCGCCTGCGCCGGCGAGGAGTCGACCATCCGGATGGCCAGGGAGGGCCGGCCGTTCCTGATGAACGTGCAGTCGAACGGGGTCACGAAGGAGCGCATGGACCTCTACCGCCAGACCATGCGCGACGAGGGGCATGACGAGGCGTTGATCGCCCGGAACGTCGACGACACCTGGGTGTGGCGCAACATATTCGTCGCCGAGACCGACGCCGAGGCGGAGAGGATCGGCACCGCCCACTTCGTCGAGCAGTTCGAGAAGCGCGCCGATATGCGCGAGCGGGTGCTGAAGGAGCAGGGCGTCATCATGCAGCGCGACGACCCGATGGTCGCGCGCAACCAGCCGGAGCACGGGCTGATCTGCGGCTCGCCGGCGACGGTGGCGGAGAAGATCGCGGCGATCGAGGCGATCGACGTCGGCGGCGTCCTGATGACCTTCCGCATGGGTTTTATGGCGGACGAGGCGGCGCGCTCCAGCCTGACCCTCTTTATGCAAGAGGTCGCGCCCGAGTTCCAGAAGACCAACGCCGCGGCCTAAATGGGGACTGTCCCCATTTTATAACCTATTGATATTATTGAATTCCATTCCCGCCTGCGCGGGGATGACGATGCGGGGTGGCACGGTCGGCCTCACGCCCCCTTGCGCGTCTGCTCTTTCACCTCGGCCCATTTGGCGTCGTCCCAGTCCTGCATCTGGCGGATCGAGGCGCCGTAGACCCCCTGCAGCCATTTGCCGCCGTCGATCACCACGATCTCGCCGTTGACGTAGCCGGCCTGGTCCGAGACCAGGTAGGTGCAGAGGTCCGCGAGCTCCTTATGCTCGCCGACCCGGCGCAGCGGGACGTCGTCTTCCTCCGGCGCCTGGCCGGCGCCTTCGGGGCGCAGGCGGGTCGCCGCACCGGGGGTCGGGAACGGCCCCGGCACCACGCCGACCATGCGGATGCCCATGGGTCCCCATTCGACCGCGAGGCTCTTGATCATCGCCGCCACGCCCGCCTTGGCCATCGCCGAGGGCACCCGGTAGGCGCCGCCATGGAGGGCCGAGGTGGTGAGGATGTTCAGCACCACCGCCGGGCGCCCGGCGTCGATCCAGCGCCGTCCGACCGCCGTCGTGCAATAGGCGGTGCCGTGCAGCACGATGCCCAGCACCGCGTCGATCGCGCGGTGCGACAGCCGCTCGGTCTGGGCGATGAAGTTGCCGGCGGCGTTGTTGACCAGCACGTCCAAGGGCCCGTCGGCCCAGATCATGTCCATCATCGCCTCGACCGCGTCCGGGTCGCGCACGTCGCATCGGTGGATACTCACCTTGCCGCCCAAATCCTTCTCGAACTCGGCCCGGGTCTCCTCGAGCTTCTCCAGACGCCGGCCGCAGATGACGAGCTCGGCGCCGAGCTCGACATAGCGCCGGCCGATGCTCTTGCCGAGCCCGGTGCCGCCGCCGGTGATCAGGATCCGTTTGCCGGCCAATAAATCCGCTTGGAACATGATGTACCTCCCTTGGGCCTCCCTTGGGCCTCCCTCGGGCGCTATAATCCCGACATACCAATAACAGGAAGCGGGAGCATATCGCCATGATCTACGAGTTCAGAACCTACACCCTTCGGCCGACCAACGTGCCGGCCTACCTCAAGCTCGCCGAGGATGTCGGCCGTCCGATCCGCGGCAACGACTTCGGCACCAACCACGGCTACTGGGTCTCGGAGTTCGGCCAGCTCAATCAGATCTGGCATCTCTGGAGCTACGAAGGCCTCGGCGAGCGCCAGGCCTTGCACGCGGAGCTGGCCAAGAACAAGGACTGGACCGGCGAATACGTCGCCAACGTCCGCCCGATCATCGAGAAGCAGGAGGTGCGGTTCATGAACGGCGTGATCGACGTCAAGCCGCCGGCGGACTCGGGCAATCTCTACGAATACCGCTTCTACCGGGTCGAGACCGGCAAGGCGCCGCAATGGCTGGAAGCCTTCCAGGAAGGGCTCAAGGCGCGCGAGAAATACTCGCCGATCGTCGGCCTCTGGCACACCATCAACCCGCAGCCGCACGAGGTCTCGCACATGTGGGTCTATCCCGACCTCAACGCGCGCGCCGCGGCCCGCGCCGAGGCGGCGAAGGACAAGGGCTGGCGCGCCTTCCTCAAGGTCGGCGGGCCGATGCTGCTGGAAATGCAGTCGATCATCCTCTCGCCGACCGCGTTCTCGACGCTCGATTGAGGGGCATGCGCCGTTTCCTTCCCGCTTTCATGGGCGCGGTGGCGATCGCGGGTGTCGCCGGCGGGGGCATCGCCGGCGAGCGCCTGCCGATCTTCGACACCCACGTGCATTACAGCCAGGGTGCCTGGGACGCGTTCAGCCCGAGGAAGGCGCTCGATGCGCTCGAAGCCGCGGGCGTCGAGCGGGCGCTGGTGTCGAGCTCGCCCGACCATGGCACGATCAAGCTCCACCGCGCGGCGCCGGACAGGATCGTCCCGATCCTGCGGCCCTATCGCGGCGAGGTGCGGTCGAGCAACTGGATCGACGATCCGAAGCTGATCGACTACCTCGAGGCGCGGCTGAAGCTCGGGGTTCACAAGGGCATCGGCGAGTTCCATCTGTTCGACCTGCCGGGATCGACCGCGACCCCACAGGTACGCCAAATGGCGAAGCTGGCGGCGGCGCGGAGCCTGTTCCTTCACATCCACTCGGGCCCCGGCCCGGTCGAGGCGATGTTCCGGATCGAGCCGAAGTCGAAGATCCTCTGGGCCCACGCCGGATTCACCACGCCGCCGGCAGAGGTCGGCGCACTGGTCGAGCGCTACCGGAACCTCTGGGTCGAGATGTCGTTCCGCGCCCACAGCATCATGCCCGGCGAGCGCATCGATCCCGCCTGGCGCGATCTGTTCCTCAGCCACCCGGACCGGTTCATGGTCGGCACCGACACCTATGTGAGCGACCGCTGGGCGGTCTATATCGGGCTCGTCGATGAGCACCGCGCCTGGCTCGAGCAGTTGCCGCGCGAGGTCGCCGAGAAGATCGCATACCGGAACGCGGAACGCCTATTCGGCAAATAGGGAGACATGTCATGCTGAGACCCGTCCGCCGCATCGTCACCGGCCACGACACGGATGGCCGCTCGATCATCCTCTCGGACGAGCCCTCGCCGCACCTCAAGCCCAACCCGGTCAACCCGGCGCGCGGATTGACCGACCTCTGGCGCACCTATGCGATGCCGGCGGACAATTCGGGCGATGCCGACGCGGCAGCGACCGAGGTCGTGCTGACCCCGCCGGCAGGCGGCTCGGTGTTCCGCTATTTCCAGATCGCGCCCGAGGCGGACGAGGCCGGCAAGACCGGGGAGCAGAAGCAGGCCGAAGCGGACCGGTTGTTCGAGGCGATGGGCGCCGGGCACAACCGCGACCCCTCGGCGCGCCATCCGAACATGCACAAGACCGACACGGTCGATTACATCATTCTACTCAAGGGCGAAGTGACGATGCTGGTCGACGAGGGTGAGGTCGAGATGAAACCGCTCGACGTGGTGATCCAGCGCGGCACCAACCACGGCTGGGTCAACAAGGGCTCGGAGCCGGCGGTGCTCGCCGCGATCCTGATCGACGCGGAACCCGTGGGATAGCGGCTTTCTTGTCTCCAAGCGGTCGAGGTGCCAAAGTTGCGGGACGCACGGAGGGACATGCCATGACGACGCTATATCGGGGCGGCAAGCTGTTCGATGGGCTCAACGAGCCGGTCGAGGGCCACGCGGTGCTGGTCGAGGACGACAAGATCGCCAAAGTGGCGCCGGCCGCCGAGTTCGACGGCTTCCAAGGCGATGCGGTCGACACCACCGGCGGCACGCTGATGCCGGGCATCATCGACTGCCACGTCCATCTTTGCCTCGGTGCGGAGGCCGACCCGCGCGCCGCGGGCGACAAGCTGACGACCGGCGAGATCGTCGTCCGCGCCCTGCAGCGCGCGCAGGAATCGCTCGCCGGCGGCATTACCGCGATCCGCGATTGCGGCGGCCGCGATTACCTGGAGTTCGCGGTGCGCGACGCCTGCAACGCGGGCCAATTCATGGGTCCCTCGATCCGCTGCGCCGGCCGGATGATCTGCATGACCGGCGGCCACGGCAGCTACATCGGCCGCATCGCCGACGGCAAGGACGAGGTCGTCAAGGCGGTGCGCGAGCAAATCCACGCCGGCTGCGACCTGGTCAAGATCATGGCCACGGGCGGGGTCATGACGCCGGGCGTCAATCCCGAGGACGCGCACTATTCGGCGGACGAGATGGCGGCCGGCATCGGCGAGGCCAAGCGCTTCCACAGGCGCACCGCGAGCCACGCCCAGGGCGCGGAAGGAATCCTGAATGCGGTCCGCGGCGGCGTCGATTCGATCGAGCACGGCTTCTTCATGACCGAGAAATGCGTCGAGGAAATGATGGAACGCGGCGCCTATCTGGTGCCGACCTTCTCGGCGCTGACCCACATCATCGGCATGCAGGACCACGGCGTGCCGGCCTATGCGGTCGAGAAGGCATCGCGCGTCGCCGAGGCGCATGTCGCCTCGATCAAGATGTTCTACAGCGCCGGCGGCAAGATCGCGATGGGCACCGACGCCGGCACGCCCTTCAACAAGCACGGCGCCAACGCCCAGGAGCTCGCCTATATGGTCGAGGTCGGGATCACGCCCTTGGACGCGCTCAGGTTCTCGACCGGCAACGCGGCCGATCTGGTCGACCTGCCCGGCGAGGGACGGATCGAGGAAGGCGCCTTCGCCGACCTGCTGGTAGTCGAGGGCGACCCCGCTACCGATATCGAGATGGCGGCAAACCGCGACAACCACCGCATGGTGGTCAAGCGCGGCCAACCGGTGACCGGCGAGACGCTCGCCGCCGGCGCCAACCTGCAGCCGATCGCCGCCGAATAAGCCTCGGGGCTCGCCTAAGTCTGCTGGCCGATCGCGCTCTCGGCCTTCAAGGCCGCGATCTCGTCGGCCGAGAATCCCCAGGCCGCGAGGCCTTCGTCGGTCTGGGCGCCCATCTCGGGCGGCCCGCCCTTGATCCCGGAAGGCGTGCGGCTGAAATTCGGCGCCGCCCCCGGTTGGATCACGCCATCGACCTCGACGAAGCTGTCGCGCGCCGCGTTGTGCGGATGGTTCGAGGCCTCGCGGAAGGTCAGCACCGGGGCGAAGCAGATGTCGGTGCCTTCCATGATCTCGCACCACTCGTCGCAGGTCTTCTCCTTGAAGAGGGCGGCGAAGCGTTCGGACATCGCCGGCCATTGGTCGCGGTCCATCTGGTCCGGCAGGTCGGCGGGATCGAGGCCGAGCTTGTCCAATAGGATGGCGTAGAACTTCGCCTCGATCGAGGCGATCGAGACGTGCCTGCCGTCCTTGGTCTCATAGCAGCGGTAGAAATGGGCGCCGCCGTCGAGCACGTTGTCGGCGCGTTGGTCGGACCAATAGTCGGCGGCAATCAGGCCGAAGCACCCCATGGCGAGGAAGGCCGAGCCCTCGGTCATGGCGACGTCGACCACCTGTCCCTGGCCCGAGTTGCGCGCCTCGTGGACCGCGGCGAGCAAGCCGACCGCGAGGAACATGGCACCGCCGCCCATGTCGGCGACCACGTTCAGCGGCGGCACCGGCGTCTCCCTCGGCCCGATCGCGTGCAGCACGCCGGTCAGCGCCAAGTAATTCAAATCGTGCCCGGCGGCCTGCGACAACGGCCCGTCCTGGCCCCAGCCGGTCATCCGTCCGTAAACGAGCCGCTTGTTGCGGGCGAGGCAGTCCTCGGGCCCGAGACCGAGCCGCTCGGTGACGCCGGGCCGTAGCGGGTCGATCAGCGCGTCGGCGTCTTCGACCAGGCGCAGCACGGTCTCGACCCCCTTTGGATTTTTCAGGTCGATCGCGACCGAGGGCCGGCCGCGCCGGGTCACGTCGGTCTTGCCGGCGCGCGGGATGCCGAGCCCCGAGGGCGCGGCGCGGTCGATGCGTATGACGTCCGCGCCCATGTCGGCGAGCAGCGCGCAACATAGCGGGGCGGGCCCGATGCCGGCGAGTTCCACCACCTTGAGGCCCGCGAGGGGCCCACCCTGTCCGTTCGAATCGCTCATCGTTTCTTCCTCTCCTAGCGAAAATCGAAGCCCAGTTCCCGCAAAGCGTCGCGCAATCCGTCGCGCAGATAGGGATGGAACTTCTTGTCCATGTCGTGGGTCCATGAATCGTCCGTCGTCTCGCGTCCGGTCTCGCGGTAATGCTGCGCCAGCACCGGATCGTAAGTCTCCAACAAGTCCTTCATCTTGTCCCGGTCGTAGCGTTCCTCGTGCACCATCGCGCGGTAGTCCATGCGCGGCTTCTGTTCGGGGAGTGCCGCCGGCCGACCGAGGGACATGCCATAGACGCAGTAGACGCGCTTCGGCAGGCCGAGGATTTTCGCGATCGCGACCGGATCGTTCCTCACCGCCCCGATCATCACCCCCTTGAGGCCGAGCGAATCGGCGGCGAGGTAGGCCGACATGCCGACCAGCGCCGCGTCGATGCTGGAGACCAACCCGACCTCGAAATTGTTGTCGTCGAGGGTGTGGCCGTGCTTCTCGAGCGCATGCTCGATGCGGGTCAAATCGGCGCAGTAGGCAAGGAACACCGGCGCCTCGGCGACATGGCGCTGGTTGCCGGTCGGCACCGAAAGCGCCTGGCGGGTTTCCGCATCGCGCACCACGACGACGCTGTAGGCCTGGATGTTGGACGAGGTCGGCGCGCGGAACGCGGCGCGCAAGACCGCCTCGACCTGGGCCTCGGGAATCGGATCGGGCGCGATACTGCGCACGCTGCGCCGGTCGAGCAGCAGCTCGATGGTCTCGCTCGTGGTCGGCGTTTCGATGGACGGGGCGGATGCGTCGTTCGCCATAACGATCTTCTTCTCCTCAGTCGGGTTTGCAGAGGATCGCCTGGACGTAGGCGATGCGGTCTTCCAACAGGTTCTGCCTTGTGTTGCGTCGTTTCTCCCCGGCCTCGGGGCCGAGGACCAGGTGGATGCTGAGCTTCGGCATCGGCTTGCCGGTCGCCTCGGGTTGGTGGTCGTACCATTCGCGGTGGGCGTCGGTTCGGTCGCGCCACTCGATCTGCTCGAAGCCGACATCGGTGAGCAAGTCCGAAAGCTTGGCGGGGCTGTAAAGAAAGTTCATCCCGGGCTCGCTCGCCCATGGCGTCGGCACGCGGATAGGGCCGCCCGGCCCCTGCAGGATGTCCTGAAAGACGAACCGGCCGCCGGGCTCGAGCACGCGGAAGATCTCGCCGTAGAACCGCGCCTTGTCGGCGATATTCATCTGTATTTGGACGGTCCAGGCTAGGTCGAAGCTCGCGTCCTCGAACGGCATGTCGAGGGCGCTGGCGTGCTGGAACGAGACCTTGTCGGCAAGCCCCGTCATCTCCGCCAGCATGGTGGCGGTGCGGCAGAACTCTTCCGAGAGGTCGACGCCGGCGACGGTGCAGCCATAGGTCTGGGCCAGATAGCGCGCGGGCCCACCGAGCCCGCTGCCGACGTCGACGACCCGCATGCCCGGCTCGATTCCGGCGAATTCGGCGAGCTCCACCGTCGCCTCGCGCCCGCGGGTATGGAACTCGTCGACCGGCGCCAGGTCGTCGATCGTAAGGTTGTCGAGGTCCTTGCCATCCTTCGCCAGCGCCTCGCGGATGATCTCGGCGAGGCCGTCGCGGCGGTAGTGATCGGTGACCGATTGGGTGTGCCGTTCCATCGCCGGCGAAGGTAGCACGCGGCAATACGGGCTTAAAGTCGTGGGCGGCGACGTGATAGGGTCGCTGGGCAAAAATGAGGATTCCCCCTTTGGCCGCCCAACTCGATCCGATCACCGTTTCCGTCATCCAGCACCGCCTGACCGCCATCGTCGAGGAGATGGGCGAGGCGATGCTGCGCACCTCCTATTCGCAGATTCTGAACTCGAGCCGCGATTTCTCGACGGCACTGTGCGACGACGAGGGCCACCTGGTGGCCCAGGCGGAGCACATCCCGGTCCATATCGGCGCCCTGCCCTGGGCGGTCCGCGCGGTGGTCGAGACCTTCGACGGCAGGATCGAGCCGGGCGACGTCTATTTGCTCAACGATCCCTATCACGGCGGCAGCCACCTGCCGGACGTCACTGCGTTCGTGCCGGTCTTCGTCGGCGACCGGGTCGCCTTCTGGTCGGTCAACCGGGCGCACCACAGCGACATCGGCGGCTCGACCCACGGCGCCTACAACGCCAAGGCGACCGAAATCTGGTAGGAGGGGTTGCGCATTCCGCCGATCCGGTTCTACCGGCGCGGCGAGATGCGCCAGGACCTGTTGGAGATCATGATGCTCAACGTGCGCCACCCCCGCGACTTTCGCGGCGACCTGGCGGCGATGATCGGATCGGTCCATATCGGCGAGCGCCGGCTCGGCGCACTGATGGCCGAGTTCGGCGCAGAGACGGTCGAGGCGGCGGTCGGCGCGATCCTCGATGCCTCCGAGCGACAGGCCCGCGCGGTGATATCCGGTTGGAAGGACGGGGTCTACGAAGGCGAGGCGCTGCTCGACGACGACGGCCATGGCGCCGAGGATATTGCGATCCGCGCCAGGGTCACCAAGCGGGGCAGCGATCTCGAGGTCGACCTCACCGGCTCCGACCCGCAGGTCAAGGGCTTCATCAATTCCTCGCACGCCAACATGCAGTCGGCGGTAACCATGGCCCTCGCTTTCCTGCTCGACCCGGAGACGCCGAAGAATGACGGCGCGTTCCGGCCGCTCACGGTCAAGGCCAAGCCCGGCACCGTGGTGTGGGCCAATCCGGGGGCGCCGGTGACGCTGTGCACCAGCCATTGCGGCCAGGAGATCATCGAGGCGGTGGTCAAGGCGCTGGCGGGGGCCTGTCCAGAGCGCGCCATGGCCGGCTGGGGACGGCGCTTCCGCATCGCGATCAAGGGCGAGGACCCGCGGACCGGCAAACCGTTCATCTGGCACATGTTCCACGCAAGACCCGGGGCCGGTGCGTCGTCGGGCGGCGACGGCTGGAATTCGGCAGGCGAATGGCATTCCGCCGGCGGCATCAAGTTCGGCAGCGTCGAGGTCGCCGAGGTGCGCTTCCCGCTCTATTTCCGGCGCCACGAGTTCCGGCCGGACTCAGGCGGCGAGGGACAGTACCGGGGCGGAACCGGGGGCAGCCTCGAACTCGTGCTCGAGACCGAGACCGGTTCGCTCGCCAATACCGCGGGCGAGGGCGCCAAACACGGTGCGTGCGGTATCCTCGGCGGCAAGGACGGTGCGACCCATCACTACGTGTTGAAATCCGACGGGATGCCCGACCGGGTGCTCAAGACCAAGGAGGAAGGCATCGCCGTCCACCCGGGCGGCGAGTTCCATGTCGAGTCCGGCGGCGGTGGCGGCTGGGGCGACCCGGGGCAGCGCTCGAAGCAAGATCGCGAACGCGACCGCTGCCTCGGGATGACGAGCTGAGGCGCCGCCCTTGTACGTGATTGGCATCGACGTGGGCGGCACCTTCACCGACGTGGTCGCGATCGACGGCGAAGGCCGCTCGACCCTCGCCAAGGCGCCGACCACGCCGGCGGACCAATCGGCGGGCGTGATCGACGGGCTGACCCGGCTCGCCGCGGAACTCGGCATCGGCCTCGGCGAACTGGTGACCGAGACCGAGCGCATCGTCCACGGCACCACGGTCGCGACCAACGCGCTCTTGGAGCGCAAGGGCGCCAAGGTTGGCCTGATCACCACCGAGGGCCATCGCGACGTGTTGGAGATGCGCGAAGGTCTGAAGGACGAGCGCTACAATCTGCGCCTTCCGCCACCCGAACCGCTGGCGCCACGCGATCTGCGCCTCGGCGTCGCCGAGCGGCTGAACTCCGACGGCACGGTGCGAGTACCGATCGACGGTAAATCGCTCCAAGCCGCGGTCGAGACCCTGAGACAAGAGAACGTCGAGGCGGTGGCGATCTGTTTCCTCCACGCCTATCGCGACCCCGGGCACGAACGGGCGGCGGCGGAGGCGGTCCGGAAGGCCCTGTCCGACGCCTACGTCACGCTCTCCTCCGACGTACTGCCGCAGATCAAGGAGTACGAGCGGGTCTCGACCACGGTGGTCAACGCCTACGTCGGACCGGTGGTCGAGGGTTACCTGACCCGGCTCGCCGAACGCCTGACCGACGCCGGCTACGCGGGGCCGCTGCTGATCATCCAGAGCCATGGCGGCGTGACCCCGGTGGATGAGGCGGTGCGGCTCGCCGTCGGCACCGTGCTGTCGGGTCCGGCGGGCGGCGTCGGCGGCGGACTGCATTGCGCCGAGATCCTCGGCGCCGGCGACCTGATCCCGTTCGACATGGGCGGGACCAGTACCGACATCTCGATGATCGCCGGCGGAGAGCCGGCGCTCTCGGCGGAACGCGGGGTCGCGGGCCAACGGATCGCGCTGCCGAGCCTCGACATCGTCTCGCTGGGCGCGGGCGGCGGTTCGGTGGCGCATGTCGACCCGGGCGGCGTGCTGCATGTCGGGCCCGAAAGCGCCGGCGCCGATCCGGGCCCGGCGTGCTACGGCCAGGGCGGCGCGCGACCGACGGTAACCGACGCCAACCTTCTGCTCGGCTATCTCGACCCGGAGAACTTCCTCGGCGGCCGCCAGTACCTCGACCGCGCCGCGGCGGCCACGGCGGTATCGCAAATCGCCGAGGCGCTGGGGGTCGAGACGATCCAGGCGGCGGCCGGCATCCACCGGGTGGTCAACACCAGGATGGCGGAGGGCATTCGCCTCGTCTCCGTGCGCCGCGGGGTCGACCCGCGCGGCTTCGCGCTGCTCGCCTTCGGCGGGGCGGCGGGGCTGCACGTCACCGAACTGGCCCGGCACCTGGAGATATCGCGGGTCGTGGTCCCCAACGTCGCCTCGGTGCTTTCGGCCTGGGGCATGCTGGCCTCGGACTTGCGCGTCGAGGGCGTGCGCACCCACGTCGGCGACGCGGCGACGCTGGAGGCCGAGGGACTATCGTCGCTGTTCCAGGAGATCGAGAACGAGGGCCGCGCCCGGCTCGCCGAATGGTTCGAAGGCACTGTCTTGGCGCGGCGCGCCGCCGACATGCGCTACGGCGAGCAGGTCTTCGAGATCGACGTGCCGCTGGATGAGGTCGATTGGACGGCGCCGGACCTGTTGAATCAAGTCGCAAGCTGCTTTCACCGCCGCCACGAGGCGCTCTTTACCTATGCGCTCGAAGACCAGGAGGTGGTGCTGGTCAACGCCAGGGTCGCGGTCACCGGCGAGCTGCCGGCGACACCACGGGAAGCTGAGTTGCCGGACCGCCCGGCGGCGGAACCAAAGGGCCAGCGCCCGGTTCATATCGGCGACTGGCAGGTGGTCGAGGTGTTCGACCTCGCCGCCCTCGCCCCGGGACAAGCCATCCAGGGGCCGGCGGTGGTAGAGTCGGAAACCACCACGGTATTGCTGCGGCCCGGCGATCGGGCGGTGGCGACGCCGCTCGGTTGGCTCGACATCGAAGTGCCGGGACTGGAGATGGAGAACGGGACATGAAGCTCGACGGCAAGATCGCGGCGATCACCGGGGCGGCGAGCGGCATCGGCCGGGCGCTGGCGCGGCGGTTTCATGGCGAGGGCGCCAAGGCCCTCGCCCTCGCGGATATTTCCGAGGAGGCCTTGGCCGAAGTCGCGGCCGAGGTCGGGGGCCTCGCCATCCCGTGCGACGTGACCAAGGAGGTCGACATCCAAAATCTGATCGACCGGACGGAAGCCGAGCTCGGGCCGATCGACGTGTTCTGCTCCAATGCCGGTGTCTGCAATATCGGCGGCGAGGACGCGCCCGACGCGGAGTGGCAGACCAACTGGCAGATCCACGTCATGGCCCATATCTATGCGGCCCGGCATCTGGCGCCCAAGATGGCCGAACGCGGCGGCGGGTATCTCGTGAACACCGCATCCGCCGCGGGGCTGCTGTCGCACGTCAACTCGGCGACCTATTCGGTCACCAAGCACGCCGCGGTCGGTTTCGCCGAGTGGCTCGCGATCAATTACGGCGGCCAAGGCGTCAAGGTCTCGGTGCTGTGCCCCCAGGCGGTACGCACCGCGATGACCGATGGCCGCGAGCAAGGTGTAGCGTCGCTCGACGGCATGATGGAGGCGGAAGACCTGGCCGAGCACGTGATCCGGGCGATGGGCGAGGAATCTTTCCTGATTACGCCGCACGGCGAGGTGCTCGACTACATCCAGGGCAAGACCGCGGATTACGACCGCTGGATCGGCGGCATGCAGCGCTTGAAGCAAAAATACGGCAATGGGATATAATCCGGAGCCAAAAGCGGGAGACCAAAAGGAGACCGGCCATGAGCGCCAAGGGCAACGTCACCTTCGCCTTCCATTCGGCCCCCTCGACCTGGGAGCCGAAACCGGACCGCGAGCTCTACCGCGAAGTCATCGAGGAGTGCGTCTTCGGCCACGAGCTCGGCTACGAGGCGGCGTGGTTCCTGGAGCACCATTTCTCGGATTACTACCCGACCCCGAGCCCGCTGGTGATGATGTCGCATATCGCGGCGCACTGCCCGACGCTCGGCCTCGGCGTCGCGGTGCTGGTGCTGCCGTGGTACCACCCGCTGCGCTTTGCCGAGGAAATCTCGATGGTCAACTCGCTGACCGAGGGCACGCTGCACCTCGGCCTCGGCCGCGGCACCGCGAAGTCGGAATACGACGCCTACAACGTCGACATGAACGAGGCCCGCGCGCGCTTCAAGGAAACCTGGGAGATCGTCGATCTCGCCCTCAAGGGCGAGCCCTTCACCTACACGGGCGAGTATCTCAAGCTCGAGCGCGAAATCCGGCTGCGCCCGACCCCGATCGAGAAAGAGGTCCGGTTCTACGGCGCCATCGGCAGCCCGGCGAGCGGCAAGATCATGGGCGAGCTCGGCCTGCCGCCGCTCTGCCTCGCCCAGTTCCCGGACCACCTGTTGGAGAAGGTGCTCGCCGCTTGGCGCGAGGTGCGCACCGAGCGCGGCCAGCCCGTCGACGGCACCTTCCCGATCCAGGTCAAGTGCTTCATCGCCGACACGGATGAGGAGGCCCGCGAGCTCGGCCGCAAATACCTGCCGCGCAACTTCGCCCTGCAGGCCCAGCACTACGAGGTCGACGCCGACCCGTGGAAGGAGATTCCGGAATACCAGGCGTTCTCGAAGATGTTCGCCAACTTGAAGGCGATGACCGACCCGGACAATCTCGGGCCGCTGATGGACCTCAACTTCGTCGGCAGCCCCGACACCGTCGCCAAACGGGTCGAGGTGCTCTACGAGCTCGGGTTCAACTACTTCATCCTGGCGACGGCGCTGCCGGGCACGCCCGTGGAGGTCCGGCGCGAGATGTACGAGCGCTTCGCCCGCGACGTCGCCCCCCGCTTCGACCCGAGCTTCGGCAAGGACCAGGCCGCGGCGGCGGACTAGGCGCCGGGGCGCGATCCCCATGGGTGACGACGGAACGGATGCGATCGATGCCTTTGCCCGCCACGTGGCGACGACCGGCTTCGACGACTTCCCGGCGGCGGCGATCGACAAGGCCAAGACCTTCATCCTCGACAGCTTCGGTGTCGCCATCGCCGGCACAACCGGGCCCCACGTCGCCGAGCTGATCGAAGCGGCGGGCGACTGGGGTGCCGGCGACGCAGCGTCGGTCTGGGGCCGCGGCGCGCGGCTGCCGGCGCCGAGTGCGGCCATGGTCAACGCCTATCAGACCCACAACAGCGAGTTCGATGCGATCCACGAGGGCGCGGTGGTGCACGCCATGGCCTCGATCCTCGCCGCATCCATGAGCGATGCGGAGCGCCAGGGCGGCGTGTCGGGCCGCGCGCTGCTGGAAGCAGTCGTGCTCGGCTGCGACGTGTCGTGCGGCATCGGGCTCGGCGCCACGACCGGCTTGAGCTTCTTCCGCCCTGCGACGGCCGGCGCCTTCGGCGCGCTCGCGGCCGTCGGCAAACTCTCCGGCCTCGACGCCGATACGATGACCAACGCCTTCGGCCTGCTGCTCGGCCAGATTTCCGGCACCATGCAGGCGCACCGCGAGGGCTCGGCTGCCCTCGGCCTGCAGCTCGGCTTCTGCACCAGGGCGGCGGTGATGGCCCGCGACCTCGCGGCGCGCGGCGTCACAGGGCCGCACGACGTGCTCGAAGGGGAGTTCGGCTACTACGCGCTGTTCGAGGGCGGGCACGATCTCAACCGCGTGCTACCGGCGCTGGGCAAGACCTGGCGGATCGCCAAGATCTCGCACAAACCCTTTCCCTCCGGCCGCGCGAGCCACGGGGCGATCCATGCGCTGTTGACCCTGCGCCGCCAACACGGCTTCGGACCGGAAGACGTGGCGCATGTGCTCGCCGAGGTGACGCCGCTGGTCCTCGAGCTCACTGGCCGGCCGATGATCGACGATCCAGGGCCGAACTATGCACGGCTCTGTATCCCCTATGTCGGTGCGGTGGCGCTGTTGCGCGACGCGGTCGAGGTCGCGGACTTCCGCGCCGACCGTCTCGGCGACCCGGGCGTCGCGGCGCTCGCGCGGCGCATCGAGGTGGTCGTGACCGACAACCCCGACCCCAACGCCCTCGTCCCGCAGCGAATCACGGTGCGGCTCGAGGACGGGGGCGAGCACACGCTCGACGTCGGGACCGTCATCGGCCATCCCGATAAACCTCTGACCCGCGAGCAGCACCTCGCCAAGTTCCGCTCGAACTGGCAGGCCGGCGTCAACCCGCTGCCGGAAGCCAACGGCGAGGCGTTGATCGAAGCGATCGACCGGTTGGAGGAGATCGCCGACTGCCGCGAGATCGCGGCGTTGCTGACGCCGTAACCTGGCCCGATTAGCCGCTTACCGGACCCAACACGATCCCGCATCTGCTAAGCTCGTCGCAAACGGAGGCAAGGCATGGTGGAAACATTCGAGACCGACGTGGTGGTCGTCGGCTGCGGCATATCGGGGCTCGCGGCGGCGGTCTCGGCGCAAGAGCATGGCGCCAAGGTGCGCGTGCTCGAGCGCGCGCCGAGGGAGGAGCGCGGCGGCAACACCCGCTACACCGAATCCTACTGGCGGATGAAAAGCGAGAACGAGGTCTCGGACGATTTCACCGAGCGCTTCGCCGAGAACGCCGGCGGGCATCTCGACCCGGAAGTGATCAAGGATGCGAGCGGGCCCTACGAGGGCTGGCCGCGCTTGCTCAAGAGCCTCGGCTTCGCCGACCCGGAACTGGTCGCCACATTCGCCGAGCTTGCCGGGCCGACGCTGAGATGGCTGACCGGCTTCGGGGTCAAATTCGACTTCCTGCCGAACTATTTCATCATCCAGTCGACCACGCGAATGGCGCCGGTCGGCGGCGGGCTGGCGCTGGTCGAGGCGCTCGCCGCCCACGCCGAGAGCGTGCCCGACGACATCGCGATCCATTACGAGACCACGATGACGTCGCTATTGCAGGACGAGGACGGGCGCATCGCCGGGATCCGCGCCGTGGTCGAGGACAACCGCCCGGTCGAGTTCCGCGCCAAGGCGGTGGTGCTGGCGTCGGGCGGGTTCGAGGGCAACCCGGAGATGCTGAGCCATTACCTCGGCACCGATGCGCTGTGGCTGCGTCCGGTCGCCCGCGGCGGCTACTACAACCGCGGCGAGGGCATCCGCACCGCACTCGACCTCGGCGCCGCACCGGCCGGCGACTTCGGCAGCTTCCACGCCCAGCCGGTCGATCCGCGCTCGGGCCAGGCGGAGCCGGTGGTGCTGAGCTATTCCTACGGCCTGCTGGTCAACAAGCGGGCCCGGCGGTTCATCGACGAGGCGCCGGGCATGGTCGACGCGACCTATGAGGCGGTCACCCGCGAGATCATGCACCAGCCGGAAGGCATCGCCTATGCGATCCACGACGGCCGCATGGAAGACGTGCCGAACTGGCGGAAGGCGGTGCGCAGCGACCAGCCGCCGGTCGAGGCCCATAGCATCGAAGCGTTGGCCGAGGCGTTGGAGCTCGATCCCCATGAGCTCGCCGAGACCGTGGAGGCCTTCAATGCCGCCTGCGCGGGCGAAGCCGGGTTCGATGCGATGAAGCTCGACGGCCTCGCGACCGCCGGCCTGGAGCCGAACAAGAGCAACTGGGCGCGGCCGCTCGACAAGCCGCCCTTCCTCGCCTGGCCGATCATCGCCGCCAATTGCTTCACCTTCGGCGGGGTCAAGGTGAACGCGCGGGCGCAGGTGCTGAACATGGACGGCGAGGTGATCCCCGGGCTCTACGCCGCGGGCGAGGTGATGGGCATCTACTACCGGACCTATACCGGCTCGACCTCGGTAATGCGCGGCGCCGTGTTCGGCCGCCAAGCCGGGATCGACGCCGCCATGCGCCACGCCCGCGCCAACCAGCCGTAAAGCGTCCTAATTCGCCACCGGCCGCCGGTCGACGTCGTAATTGACGTGCAGTAACTCGCCGTCGAACAGCGGCAAGATCGCCTTCAGCTTTTCGAGCACCACATCGCGCGCCGGTGTGGCGAGTGCCGTCTTCAGATCCTCGGCGCTGTCGTAGAGGTGTTCGAGGGTCATGTAGACGCCCGGCGCGTTGTCGTCGCGTTCGCGGGCCTTCAGGATGCGGACCTCGCGCACCTTGGGCAGGGCCGCGATGGCGGGGCCGACCTCGCGATCGATCCACGCGTCGAATTCGGCCTCCTTGCCGTTTTCGACATCGCCGACGAGATAGGCGCATCGCACGTACATGGCCCCTCCCCGGTTGGTCATCGTTGCAGGACGCTGTGCGGCGATTGCCATAGTAACCATGCTGGAATTGTGGTCAATCGCCGATCATGCCGGCGGATTACACAAGCGGCGAGGACGAAGAGGCACCGCCGTGCCTACCCGATGTCCTTCCAGTAGCTGTCCTTGACCGCGATCTTGCCGTCGCGGAACGAGTAGATGTCGACCCCGCGAACGTCCAACGGGCGGCCGTCGGCATGAGAGCCGGTGGCGCGAAACCGGCCGATTACCTGGTCGTCGGCGAAGAATACTTCCGTCTCGGAGAACCGCACGTCGTTATAGAGCGCGGCGCGCTCGGCCAGCGTCCGGCGCACCTCTTCCCTGCCACGGACAACCCTACCATCGGGCGCCTCGGGCCCCTCGTTCAGCCGCCATTCGAAGTCGTCGGTGACGCATTCCAGGATGGCGTCCACATCGCCCTTGTTGAACGCCTTGCCGAAGGCCTTCAGCACCTCCATCGCCTGGTCGCGGTCCAAGGACATCACACGCCTCCGTTTCGCCTGAGGCGCATCGAATAGGTGAAGCGCCCCGCCGGGTGGGTCGAGAGCGAGATCTCGAACGGCTTGCCGTCGTCGCCGATGTAGCGGCGCTGGATCTCGAGCCCCGGGCTGCCGGCCGGCACCTTGAGCTTTTCGGCGAGCGCCTTCGGGATTCGCGCGGCGTCGATCTCCTGCCCGATCTCGGCGACCTTCTCGCCATAGCGCCGCTCGATCAGGTCAGCGATCAGGCCGCGGTGCCGGCCGATGTCGCCCCGGATGCCGGCGAAGGCGGCGGAGACGAAGATATCGGTCCAGCAGATCGGCGGCGCCTCGGGGTCGGCGACTTCGACCCGCACCCCGCGGATGCGAAGGAATTCCTGACCCACCGGCACGCCGAGCCGCTCGGCGAGTGCGGTATCGGCGACCACGTCGGTCATCTCGATGTCCTCGAGCCGGGTCTCGACCGCGTATTGCAACAGTTCCTCGATCGAATTCCACGCGTGGGTGTAGTGCTGCGCCGGCGACACCGCCACGACCTTGGTGCCGACCCCCTGGCGGCGGGTGACGAGGCCCAATTGCTGGAG